>JAEZJR010000328.1 GCA_023415725.1 Acidobacteriota bacterium | reverse complement strand
CTCTTCACCCGTGAGCGATCCTAAAGACATACCGAGTCCGCCGCCGGACGATTGGACCAAGACGACCCCGAATGTTAACCTGCCCAACAATTTCGGCGGGGGCAACGCGAGCGGGGGAGAACCCGATTGGGCGAAGACGAATTACCGCATCCCCGTCCAGGCTAACCCCGACGATTTCGGCAAGACCATCACTAATATCAAGCCGATCGACACATCTCGCCAGCAGGATTTCGGCAAAACGATGTACCCGGGAGCCGCGGCGCAGCCGCCGGCGGCCGAGTGGGGAGCAACGCAGGCGAACGTAAACATACCCCAGGCAGATCTCGGGTCGTCCCCGAACGATTGGGGTTCAGCGGGCCCGCAAAAGACCACGCCTTATTTCCAGCTTCCCGAGGCCGAACGGGCGAAATACCAGCAGCTCCCGCCGACCCCGACCGAACAAGCAGCACAGCAGGCGGAAGCGAAGAAAGGCGGCATCCCCGGATGGGTCTGGGTGGTCGCCGGCCTGATGGTGATGTTCTTCTTCGCGGTCGCCGTGCTGGGCGTTGTTTATTTCTTCATTCTTCGCGATTCCAGCTTCGAGGTGACCGTGAAAGGGGCACCTCCCGGAAGCGACATCTCGATCGACGACAAGCTCATCGCCGTATCCAATGAGGATGGTGACTCACGGATCGTTAACCTCAGCCCGGGGCGGAAGACCATCATCATCACGCACCCGAGTTTCACGTGTCAGCCCATAGAGGTGACGGGCGGCAGCGGGAGGAATCCGGATCCGGTCATCGCACGCTGCCAGGCCCAGACGGTCAAACCGCCCGCGAGCGATTGCGACAACATAGGGATCGGCGAGGAAGACAAGGCGGAACGCTGCTACAACGCAGCTTTGGACGCTTTGCCCGACCCGTTCACACCCGAGCAACTCGTTAAGGCGCTGAACATCCTGATCGTAAACTTCGCGAGCAACAGTTTCGAGGTGCCGGCACGCCGCTACTCGGCCCTGCAGAGAGGCGCCGGCTACATCAAGAAGCTTCCGGCCGACATAAAGCTCGAGATCGGCGGTCATACAGACAACATCGGCAACGCGGCCGGGAACGCCACGCTTTCCCTCAATCGTGCCAACGCCGTCAGGGACCTGCTTATCAAGTTCGGCGTGAACGGTAGCATCTTAATGACCAAAGGTTACGGAGCGGACCGTCCGAAGGCGGATAACAGCACCGAACTCGGGAAATACCTGAACCGCCGAATTCAGTATGAGATCGTAAAATAATCGGCCGCGGTTTACGCGTGTAATACCGGGACGCTTGATCGAAGCGTCCCGGTATTTTTGTTTTAAAGCACTTTCGTCCCAAGTTTTGGGCCCATTTCGTTTTAACTAGTATGAACGCCCGCACGATTTTCACCTTAGGTATACTACTTCTCCTGATCGCTACAGTAGCCGCAGCGAAACCGAAGAATCGATTGAACGTCCGCATCGTCGCCGACGAAGCGGAGGCGGTGCTCACCATTCTTGAGAAGCATGCGGCTGCGGCGGAGATCACGGAAGCTGACTGGAAACGCCTTTTTGATAGTGAAGGCTACGTTCGCTTGAAGAAGCGCGAACTCTCGATGTCGCGACCGTTCGAGGATGCCGACTTCCGAGAGTTCGTAATGTCGGACGACCTGCTCAAGCGGCGTGAAGCGCTGACTGAAACGCTCGCTAGGTGGAAGTCGATCGATCCGGCTTCGGCCGGCAACAAGGCTCTTGCCTATCTGCCGCGCGATTCCGGGATCACGGCCAAGATCTACCCCGTTATAAAGCCCCGCGATAACAGCTTCGTTTTCGAAGTGAAAACGGATCCGGCCATCTTTCTTTATCTCGACCCGGCGGTGGACGCAGATAAATTCGAGAACACCCTCGCCCACGAACTGCACCATATCGGCTTCGGGGGCGGATGCCCTGCTCCGGAGGTCAAAGCTAAGCGTGAAAGACTGTCACAAGGTGTTCGCGACGCTCTCAAATGGACCGGAGCTTTCGGCGAGGGCCTCGCCATGCTCGCGGCCGCCGGTGCACCGAACATCCACCCGCATTTCGTCAGCGATGCGAAGGAGAGGGCCGAATGGGATGCCAGTATGATCAACTTCGACGCGGATCTGAGGAAGGTGGAAGCGTTTCTGTTGGACGTAGCTGAAGGAAAACTGAAAGGCGACGAGCAGAACAAAGCCGGCTTCGAATTCTTCGGAGTCCAGGGCCCCTGGTATACGGTCGGCTGGAAGATGGCGTCCGTCATCGAAACGGTCTACGGCCGCGAACGCCTTGTCGAAAGCTTCTGCGACGAATCGAGATTGCTGAAGACCTACAATTCGGCGGCAAGAAAATTCGAGAAAAAGAACGAAGAGAAACTTGGCCGCTGGTCAGACCGGCTTCTCATTCGCATTGACGAAGCTGATTAAACCGCCACGGGTGCGGCGATCTTGCCGTGGGACTGGTAGTTCTGCAATTTCAGATTCTCAAATTTGAAATTCAGCAGGCCGTCGAGGCCTTTCAGCCCGTCGGCGTCGACGAACTCGAGAGTCGGGAGTTCCAAGGGCTCGCGTGAGAGGAGTTCGTTGACCTGATCGAGGTGGTTGGAATAGATGTGCAGGTCGCCGAACGTGTGGATGAATTCGCCGACCTCGAGGCCGCAGACGTGTGCGACCAGATGCGTCATCAAGGCGTAGCTGCTGATGTTGAAAGGCACGCCGAGGAAGGCGTCGGCAGACCTCTGATAAAGCTGGCAGTGCAGCGTCTTCCCGTTGTCGATCTTGAACTGGAACAGCGTGTGGCACGGCGGCAGGGCCACCTCGTCGCAGGTTTCGGGGTTCCAACCGGTGACGATAAGCCGGCGCGAATTCGGGTTCGTCTCGATCTCGCGGATCAGCCTAGCGATCTGGTCGACGCCGTTCATCTGCGGGTAATCGCCCCCGAACGACCGCCAGAGATAGCCGTATACGGGCCCAAGGTCCCCCTCCTCCCTTCCGAAACGGGCGGTCTGATCTGGCGTCGCCCACTCCTGCCAGATATCCACCCCACGGGCTCGCAGCTCAGCCTCATCGGTAGATCCGCTCAGGAACCAGAAAAGCTCCTCGGCCACCCATCGGAACGGCACGCGCTTCGTCGTGACGATCGGGAAACCTTCCCGCAGGTCGAAACGGGTCTGGTAACCGAACGTCGATATCGTCCCGACTCCGGTCCGGTCTTCGTGCCGCACCCCATTGTCGAGAATGTGCTTTAGCAGGTCGTGGTATTGCCGCATTTGATAGTGAATTTTAGATCGGAGGCTGTGATTAGTAAACCGAAAGGCGGTCGACTGTTTTGCTTTGCGTCCTTTGCGAGCTCTGCGTGAAATTTCTTTTTCCCACGCAAAGCTCGTGAAGGACGCAAAGGGTGAAGAATGCACCCGCAATTTACTATTTATCGCTCAAGTTTTACCATTGTTCACTTATGACCGGGAAACTGGAGGTCAGCTTTAATAGTCCGCAGTGCGGGTGGATGTCGATCGGGTTCACGGACGGCGAGCGTGAGTTTCACACCACCACGGCCCACGCGCCTTACGAGACGGCCCTGCCCGACCTGATGCGCATTCTCACAGCCCTCGCCGATCCAGCTTCACCGCAGAACGAATACGTCCTGCCGTGGAACCGCGACCCGGAGGCGTTCGATTTTCGATTCGTCCGCGAAGGTGATGGGATGTTGATCGAGATCTACCAATACCCGACGGAAGAGCGGGACGCGGCCGAACGCGAGTTGGTCTATTCATATTCCGGCCCCGTCTCCGATGTAATCTCCGCCTTCGCGGTCACATTTGATCAACTTTACGTGGACCGCGACACCGACGAGTTCGAATTCAACTGGCGGCAGCCGTTTCCGTACGAGGAGTACGAGGAATTCAGAAAGAGGCTAAATTAGCCGCGAATTACGCGAATATCACGAATGATCATTGCGGTTCTTAATGTTCGTGCGATCTGTGTAATTCGTGGCTAATACCATATGAAAGAGAAGTTACTTGACCTGCTCGCATGTCCCACCTGCGGCGGCGATATATTGCTGGCGTACGCGAGCAAGTACGAAGAAAAAGAGATCATCGACGGCGTGCTGACGTGCAAAAAGTGCTCGCGCGAGTACAAGGTCGTGCGCGGCGTGCCCCGGTTTGCAGACCTCGGTAAGATCGAGGCGGACAAGGCGGAAACGGCCGAGAATTTCGGTTGGCAGTGGACGCATTTCACGCAAGAGGATCCGAAGTACGTCGACCAGTTCCTCGGCTGGCTGCAGCCGGTCAAACCGGAGTTCTTCGAGGGTAAGATCATCCTCGAGGGCGGTTGCGGTAAGGGCCGTCATACGAAGCTGGCTGCAGAATGGGGAGCGAAGGATGTGGTAGGGATCGACCTCGGCGACGGTGTCGAATCCGCATTCGCGCTTACCCGGCACCTGCCGAACGCCCACATCGTTCAGTGCGACATATTCAAGCTACCGCTAAAGCGAGCGTTCGATTATGCGTTCAGCATCGGCGTGCTTCATCACACACCGGACCCGAAGCGGGCGTTCCATTCGCTCGCCTCGAAGGTGCAGAAAGGCGGACACATCTCCGCATGGGTGTACGGAGCCGAGAATAACGAGTGGATAACCAAGTACGTGAATCCGGTTCGCGAGGGCTTCACGTCAAAGATCAGCCAACCCGTTCTCTATCAACTCTCGAAGCTCCCGACACTGTCGCTTTTCCTCACGACGAAGCTGGTTTATCGGCCCGCCAACATCGCGGTGAAACAGGTCGCCAAGCGCCTTTTTTACAACGATTACCTTAATCATCTAGGTACCTTCGGCTGGCGTGAGCAGCACAATATCGTCTTTGATCACCTGGTTGCACCGACGGCTTTTTACATCTCAAAGGACGATTTCGAGCAATGGTGGAAGGATGCGAAGGCCGGGGACGTTGAGATCACCTGGCACAACCGGAACAGCTGGTGCGGGTTTGGAAAAATATGAATTTTGCCCGCGAATGTTTGCGAATAAGACCTAAATAAAATCATTCGCGTTATTCGCGGGCAAAAGATCTTCATTATGAGATTCGAACGCGGCATCGATTCTAAATATATCCGGTCGGTGGAAGACGCGTTCGACGCGATCCTCGCGAAGGGGAACGAAATGCATCGCGAGATCGCGAGTTTGATTCTGGAATCGAACATGCTTGTCCGCGTTCGCCCGGTGCGCGAGATCAATGCGTCCGGCGTCACCGGCCTGATCGACCGCGGCGACACCAATGACAGGATCGGGGACGAGCGTCTAAACGTTGTCGAAGCACTCGGCGAGGTTTACATCGCGATCGCTGAAGAGACGATCGACACAGGCGGCCAGCGGGGCTGCGAAGGGACGTTCGTGCATGAGGGCCGCCACGCCTACGACTTCGCCCGCACGATCCAGAGCTTTTCGATGGCCGACGTTAACCCGCGCAGCGTTTTCGACCCCACGCTCTACGAACTTGAACTCGAAGCCCACAAGATCTCCGGCGATTACATGCTCTGCGTCGGCCGCGACGAGTACATTGAGGAAGGTTTGGGCCTGATGATCCTCGGACGGAAAGACGCGATCGCCCCGTGCTACGTCGACGACCTCGGCATTCACACCCGCCTCGCGAACAGCTACGGACTCGACCCCGTAAAAAACCCCGGACCGCGCTCGAGCGAACTGCTCGGGCTCCGGGCGAAGTGATGTGGCAGAATAGATATCGATGAGCACTAGCCTTCCCCAGGAGATGCAGCAGCATACCTACGCGATCATGGACCGCGTGGAGGATTCGCATTGGTGGTTCGTGGGGCGGCGGGCGATCCTGGAAACGTTTCTAAGAGGGATCGTGGCTACAACGGATGCGGACAAGGATGTCCGCATTCCTCCCCGCATTCTGGACATCGGCTGCGGGACCGGGGCGAACCTCGAGATGCTGGCGCAGTTCGGTTCAGCGGAGGGAGTCGACGTTTCAGACGATGCGTTGGAGTTCTGCCTCCGGAAGGGGCTGAAGGTGCAGAAGGGCTTGGCTGAATCCCTCCCCTACACGGACGAGACGTTCGATATCACGACGGCCCTCGACGTGGTGGAGCATCTCGACGACGATATCGCCGGACTCAAAGAGATGCACCGGGTAACCAAGATCGGGGGGCATTCCCTGATCTTCGTGCCCGCGTTCATGTGGCTGTGGGGCGTGCAGGACGACATCTCGAACCACCGCATCCGTTACACCAAGAAGCAGATCGTGGATCGGATCGAGAAGGCCGGCTTCACTGTCGAGCGTGCGACGTACGCAAATTTCACTTTCTTTGCTCCGATCCTCGGCGGCCGCACGCTGATGAAGGTGACCGGTATCAAGCCGGAATCCGAAAACAACGTAAATGTTTCCGCACTGAACGGTGTACTCGGCAAACTTTTCAGCGCTGAGCGGCTCTGGCTAAAGCGATTCAACTTCCCCTTCGGCGTCTCGATCGTCATCCAGGCCAGGAAATAAACCCCTTACATGAGTCGATCGGAAGACTTCTATTGCGATGAGGTATTGAGCGGGAAGACACCTGTTGAGAGAGTGTTCGAGACCGAACGTGTTCTTGCTTATCACCATACACGCCCTTTCTGGCCGGTGCACATCGTCGTGATCCCCAAAACTCATGTGGGTTCGCTGTTGACGATCGACGATAACGATCTGTTGATCGAGCTTCTCGACGCTGTAAAACAGGTAGCGGCGACGGTCGTGGACGAGCACGGGGCCGCGCGGGTGCTTACTAACCTTGGACGGTATCAGGATTCGAAGCACCTGCACTTTCACGTTCTGTCGGGAGAACAACTTCGCTAGAACCAGCTTTTCGATGCGAACAGTTTCCCTTCGGGATATTCCTTCGAGGTCACGGTGCAAGTAAATCCTTTCTGAACCGCGAAAGCCCCGATCTGGCCTTTCCTTGAAATTGCGACGAATCCGACCTGCAATTCTTTTGCTTTTGCAGGGTCGCGTTTCACCACGCGGCGAACTGCTTCGCGGCAAGCCTCTTCCGGTGACCGGCCCATCCGCATCTGCTCGACGACGGTGTGTGTTCCGCAGATCCGGATCACTTCTTCTCCTACACCTGAACTCGTCGCCGCACCCGCTTCGTCGTCGACGAATAGCCCCGCCCCGATTATCGGCGAATCGCCGACGCGGCCGCGCATCTTGAAGGCCATTCCGCTTGTTGTCACCATCCCTGCGAGTTGCCCGCTCGCCCCAATCGCGATCGTGCCCATCGTGTCGTGGTTGGGGGTGCCGTCGTCAAAGAAATAAGGAGCGGCCTGGGAGACTTTTTTATTTTCGATATTGATCTCGGGCTTGTAGTTCGATTTCTCGAGCCATTTCTTCCATTCTTTTTCGGCGTCCGCGGAGAGCACACCAGGTTCAAGAGGAAAGCCCTGTGCGACGGCGAATTGCTGGGCTCCTTCGCCGGAGAGAATTACGTGCGGGGTGTTTTCCATCACCTTCCGTGCGACGGAAACGGGGTGTTTTATGCGTTCGAGAAAAGACACAGCGCCGCAGTCGCCGTTGCCGTTCATGATGCACGAATCGAGGGTGACGCGGCCGTCGCGATCGGGGTAAGCGGCGAGCCCGACGCAGCAACTGGGCTCCGCTTCGGAGGCCCGCCCGGCCGCCTCGACGGCGTCCAGCGCTTTTCCACCTTTTTGAAGTATCGGCCAGGCGGCCTTGTTTGCTGTTAGTCCGCTATCCCAAGTTGAAACGACGACCGGCCCTGTTACTTTCAGGTTTCCTGTTGGCCCCGGCTTCGTTTGCGGCCAGGCCGGACGAACCAAAAACGCGGGAATACCCAGTAGTGGGAGTTTCAGAAATCTGCGGCGGTCCATAATTTTCATGCGTCAAGTGTCTGTGCGATCCGGTCAAGATTCAAGCTGCGGGCGGATGCGTTGAAGATTTCCGAGTAGGTCCCGCCCCGGCGGTAAAGCTCTTCGTGGGTGCCGGTCTCGACGACGCGGCCTTCTTTGAGTACATAGATCACGTCCGAGTCGATTATCTGCGAAATGCTGTGCGAGATGATCACGACCGTGCGATCCTGCTTTATCGCGTCGAGGCTGTTCTTGATCTGCTCGGTGGCGATCGCGTCGAGGCTGGCGGTCGGTTCGTCCAGGAATATCACCGACGGATCCTTTAAGAACAACCTCGCGATCGCGATGCGCTGCTGCTGCCCGCCGGAGAGTGATTGGGCCTCGGAATCGTAGCCATTTGGGAGCTTCATTATCTGATCGTGGAGGTACGCTTTTTTCGCGGCTTCGACCACTTCGTCGAATGACGCCCGCATATAACCATAGCGAATGTTCTCTTCGATCGTGCCTCGGAAGATGTGGTTCTTTTGCAGCACAAGGCCAATATTTCGGCGAAGCAGCTGCGTGTCGTACTCGAGCAGGTCATGGCCGTCCAAAAGTATCTCGCCGCGGGTTGGCTGATAGAACTTGCAGAGCAGATTCAGAAGCGTCGATTTACCCGCTCCGGAAAGACCCACAAAGGCGACCGTCGAGCCGGCGGGGATCGTCATATTCACATCCCACAGTGCCTGATTGCCGTTCGGATAGATGAAATCGACGTTCCGCAGAACGAACTCGCCTTTGAGTTTGTCGGCTTTAAGCTCTCCGCTTTCCTCCACGGCGTCGTCAGCATCGAGGATCTCGAAGAATCCTTCGGCGTAGGTGAGGACCTCGTTCATCTGATCGTAGATGCGGTGGAGTTGGCGGATCGGGGCGGAGACGTTGTTGAAGAGCAGGATGTGGAACATTATCGCCCCGATCGACATTTGCTGATCGAGTACGAGGTAGGCGGTTAGGATGATGATGAGCGTTACTCCGACCTGCTCGGCGAATGTTTTCATGGCGTCGAACGCGTAGTTGGTCCGACGCTGTTTTAGCTGGGCGGTGATCAGGTTTTGCTGAAGCTGATATTGCTTGTCGCGTTCGTATTCCTCGCGGACGAAGGATTTGATGACGATTATCGATTCGATGATGTTGAAAAGCCCGTTCGTCCGCTCCTCGCGCAGCGCCCTGAGGCCTCGCCTAACACCTCTCAACAAAAGGGCTTGCCGCCAGCTGAGAACGAAATAGACCGGCATCACGACCGACGCGACGAGCCCGACGTAGACGTTCTGCGAGTACATCAGAACGAGGGCCAGGGCGGCGTTCGCGAAGAGCGGGAGAAGTTCGATGAAGACGTTCTTGACGAAGGTTGTGAGGCTTTCAGCGCCCCGGTCCATGCGGGTTTGGAGTTTGCCCGTGGCGTTCTCGTCATCGGCGAAAAATGCGTATTTGTAGGTGAGGACGCGTTCGACGGCGTACTGCGCGAGGGTGCTCGAGAGCTTGACACGAAGGTTCTCGCCGACCATGCTTTGGCCGTATTTTACGGCGATGTTTACGAGTTCCTTGGCGAAAAGGACGCCGGAGATCATCAGCAAGAGAGATGTACTTTCTTTAGCTGTTTGGCCTTCATTGAGCAATCTTTCAACCGAATCTACCGTGTAACGCAGGACAATAGGATTCACCTGCGCCGCTAATGCGCCGAGCAGAGTGAGGCCCAAGGATGCAATGACCAGCCACTTGAACGGAGCCACGAAGGGCACCAACCGGCCGATGATCTGCCAAATGTTCACTGCCAAGAATTTAGCACACCGGCCCGGAGCGACTGTATTTTCCGGCCTGAAAGTTCTACATTATTAGGTTCGCCCGCTCCGAAAAGAATGGATTCACCGGAATTGAAAAAAGCAGAGAATAACCCCGAACTTTCGCTGTTCCTGCCCGTGCTCGACGAAGAGGAAAATCTTCGGCCGATGCACGCGAAGATACAGAGCTCTCTCGACTCGCTGGGTAAGAGCACAGAGGTGATCTACGTGGACGACGGCTCGACCGACCGGTCGCTGGAGATCTTGAAGGAGATCGCGGCGGCGGATCCGCGGGTGCGGGTTATCTCGCTGCGAAGGAATTACGGCCAGACGGCGGCGATGAGCGCGGGGATCGACGCGGCGAAGGGGGAGATCCTGATCCCGATGGACGCGGACCTGCAGAACGACCCGGCGGACATCAAGCGGCTGCTCGATAAGCTGGACGAAGGCTACGACGTCGTTTCGGGCTGGCGAAAGAACCGTCAGGACAAGATGGTCTCAAGGAAGATCCCGTCGATGATCGCGAACAAGGTCATATCCTGGATCGGCGACGTGCCGCTGCACGATTACGGCTGTTCGCTGAAGGCGTACCGGCGCGAGGTACTAAAGGACGTGAAGCTCTACGGCGAGATGCACCGGTTCATCCCGATCTATGCGTCGTGGGCGGGGGCACGCGTGACGGAGATCCCCGTTGATCACCATGCACGCACGGCCGGCAAATCGAAATACGGCATCTCCCGCACGATCAAGGTGATATTCGACTTGATGACGATCAAGTTCATGGCCGAATACCACACGAAGCCGATCTATGTTTTCGGTTCGTTCGGTATGTTGGCGTTCGCCGCATCGATACTGGCCGGGCTTTATGCGATCTTTCTAAAATTCGCCAACCTACTAGGCCTGCCGCAGTATCACGCAGATTTCGTCGAAACTCCTCTGCCAGTTCTCAGCATCGTAATGTTCGCGATCTCGATACAGTTCTTTTTGATGGGGCTGCTGGCGGAGCTGCTGGTGCGGACGTATCACGAATCGCAGGATAAGGCGATATATGCGGTGAGGGAGAAGAGCGGCTGGAACGCGGACGCCCCGTCCGCTAGTTGAGCTATGAACACACGCGGACGAGGCGTCCGCGTTCCATTTTATGTGTGGAATCGCGGGTTGGATCAACCTGGACAATAAGTCAACCAACCGGGACGCCGAGGCGGTGTTGCACTCGATGTGCGAGCGGATCGTGCATCGCGGGCCGGATTCGGAGGGGGTGTGGCTGGATGAAACGGCGGCGTTGGGGATGCGTCGGTTGTCGATCATCGACCTGAAAACGGGGGACCAGCCGGTTTTCAGCGAGGACCGTTCCGTCGTCGTGATGATGAACGGCGAGCTTTATAACTACCGCGAGGTCCGGGCAGATCTCGAGAAACGCGGGCACAAGTTCGTTACGCGGTCGGACACGGAGATCCTTCCCCATCTGTATGAACTGTACGGCGAGGACCTGCTCGAGCACGTGAACGGGATGTACGCGTTTTCGCTGTGGGATTCGCGAAGGAAGAAGCTGATCATCGCCCGCGACCGCTTCGGCGAGAAACCGCTTTATTACGGCATTTTCGGCGGAAAGCTGATCTGGGCCTCGGAGTTGAAATCGCTGCTTGCACATCCGGACGTCGATGCGGAACTCGATCTGAACGCACTCCGCCATTACGTTTCGTTCGATTACGTTCCCGCTCCGCTTTCCATTTTCAAAGGGATCAGCAAACTCCCCGCCGCTCACCTGCTGACCGTCGAGAACGGCGAGGTGAAGACGCGCCGATACTGGGATATCGACTGGAGCGTGGACACTCCTGTCCGCATGAGCGTCGCTTCGACGCGAACGGGTGCTGGTAATGCGGAGGTCTCAGGCGGCAGCGAAGGTTTCGCCGGAGGAACCGGTGACGCGGACAGGAGTGTCCGCGCTCCGGCAAAGACGCAAGGCTCGCTAAGCGCGAGAGGAGAAGAACTGAAAGACCTGCTTTCCGACTCCGTTCGGATGCGGCTCGTTTCGGACGTGCCGCTCGGGATACTGCTGAGCGGCGGGATCGATTCGTCGACGGTCGCAGCGTTCGCCGCTAGGCACGCGAACGAGACGGTGAAGACCTTCTCGATCGGGTTCGAGGAAGATTCGTTCGACGAAACGCGATACGCGAGGATGGTGGCGGACCATATCGGTTCGGACCATTACGAGGACGAACTCTCAGCAACGCGAGCGGGCGACATGATCGGCGATATCGGCAAGTGGCTCGACGAGCCGCTCTCGGATGCGTCGCTGATACCGACGTTTTTGCTTTCGCAATTCGTAAGGAAGCACGTGACGGTGGCACTGGGCGGTGACGGCGGCGACGAGCTTTTCGCGGGTTACCCGATGTATTACGCGCACACGGTCGCGAACAAATACCTCGCGATTCCCTCGCTGGTGCGTCGCGGCGTGATCGAACCGGTGGTCAATGCCCTGCCCGTTTCGACGAAGAATTTGTCGTTCGATTACAAGGCGAAACGGTTCATACGTGCTTCGCAGCACGACGACGTGACGCGACATCATTCGTGGTTCGGGTCGTTCTCGATCGACCAGCACGAAGGTCTCTTCACGCAGGATGTGTTGGATCGCTCGAACGCGGCCATTTACCGCGAGGTGCGCGATCTGGTGGGCCGTTCGAACGCGAAGAACATCATCGAGCGGATGCAGTACGCGGATATAAATTTCTATCTCGCCGAGGATATCCTGACGAAGGTCGACCGGGCCGCGATGGCCGTCTCGCTGGAAACGCGTGCTCCGTTCCTCGACCCGCGGATAGCACAATTCGCCGCGGCGATCCCGGTCGAATACAAGCTCAAAGGCAAAAACGGCAAGGTCATCCTGAGAGAAGCGATGAAGGACCTTCTGCCGCACGAGATACTCCACCGGTCAAAGAAAGGCTTCGGCATCCCGATCGCCGAATGGCTGAAAGGGCGGCTGAACCGGATGCTGCACGACCTGCTCGCACCCGAACGGCTTCGAAGGCAAAACCTCTTTGACGCCGGATATGTTCAGCGGCTCATCACCGAACACGAAACCGGCAAAGCGTCGCACCACAAGGAACTGTGGACGTTGCTGGTTTTCGAGCTTTGGTGTGAAAACTTTCTCGTGAGTGCTTAATTGCTGCTGAGGAGTTTCTTTAGTTCCGGCGCTCGTGCATCACCGTTTTCACTCATCGTATCGAGCGTCCGACTTAGCCAGTAGTCGACCTCGGTGTCTTTGTTGGGTAGTTTGATGATGTCGAGCAATCTGTCGTATCGGTTAGGGTTATGTGATTCTCCATATCCTTGGATAAGCGAAATCAGTCCCTTCACGTAATTGCCTTCAATGATTTCCTTTGCTAATCGATCAGCCTCGTCGAGGGGCGAGTAGGCGATCGTATAAAAAGCCATCCATCGGTCCTTGTCATCTTTGTTCATGAACTCCCTGGCCCATGAAAGAGAACCGACGTCTCCCATTCCAGCTAATTCAAATGTTAGTTCCCAGTTTTCCTCGTAAGCTCCCGCCACAAGTGTTTTGACGATCTCTGTAGCTTCCTCATTTGGAAAGCGTACGAACCACTCAGCCAACTTCCCTGCCTCTTCTTTGTCCGCGGACTTCAAAGCGGCCAACATGAGGGGCATGTGCCTTTCATCAGCAGTCTTTATAAGTGCCCACATTAATGGCCATCGGGAAGTTTTATCAAGGATCGAATAGTTCCGTCCGAGCCGCTGCAGCAAAGCCTCATCTCGGGTCGTCGTGATGTATTGGCTGATCGGGCCAACGTAGTTTGGTGGGATCGGAGAATCAAGCAATTTAGTGAAAAATTTCGCCGCCTCACTATGCCCTCCTTTCCCCAACGCCCAAAGTACATCTCGTCTCGCTTTATCTTTTGATCGCCTGTAAATTTCGATAAGGTCCTGAAAGGACTTTTCAGGCGAAGGTCTGTTCAGATGATCATCTATTAGTTTGACCAGCGTCTTCGGGTACTTATCAGACTGTCGGTCACTATTCGCAAGACGTCGGAGTTCTTTCAGTCCTCGCTTTTCTGCTTCGTAGTCGTTTTTCAGACTGACACGGATCAAATGCCTGACTGCTAGGAGGGGGTCTGACGACTGCGCATCCCAGATGGGGT
Source organism: Acidobacteriota bacterium (assembly GCA_023415725.1). Classification (GTDB taxonomy): domain Bacteria; phylum Acidobacteriota; class Blastocatellia; order Pyrinomonadales; family Pyrinomonadaceae; genus OLB17. Next base: position 813 of record JAEZJR010000328.1, on the reverse strand, counting down.
AGTTCATGGCTTCGGTTGCTTCGATCGAAAGCATCAAGTTATCGGCGGTTTTTTCGAGAAAAAGCAAGTATTTGGGCTCCCTCTTTTGAACCTTTGCTGCCAGAAGTGGAGGAAGATTGACCCATTCCACCGAAAATCTGATGCTCGTGCAACTGGTATTTACCTCAGAGGCGGAAAAATCGACATCCTTGAAATCGCCTTTCAGCACTTCCTTGATCCGAAAATCTACTCTGCTTCCGCTTCTACTGGACGGCTCGGCCAGGACGATCACGGCAGCAGCCTTGATGTGATCGTAGTCCGATGGAAACAAAGCACCGTCGGCATACGAACACGCAAAGCAATCTACAGCGAATGCAAATAATGCAAACCAGATCGCAATAAGAATTCTGGAAATCATAGATCTGTCTTGTTGGAAGTTTGAATATGGGGATCGGGGCGGCGACCTACACTACTAAAGTATCAGGCAACGACCCAATCCGGCAGCACAAAGCATCACGAAATAGCGATCACGATATTCTAAACCACAAGGATGCCGAACTATAAGGTTTGGATGTATATTTCACTCATGTAGGATAGTCGTCGTATTGTAATCTCCTGCTGTGACTTCAACAATTATAGCTTCCGTGAATAACAGGTTTTCGACATAGTGTTCTTTCACGTATCATTTATCCTATGAAGCAACTCTATCCGGAGATCGAGCCCTTTGACTCGGGCATGCTGAAGGTTTCGGAGATCCATGAGATCTATTGGGAGCGGGTCGGTAACCCGGAGGGGATACCGGTCGCCTTTTTGGATGGCGGGCCGGGGGGCGGG
>JAEZJR010000222.1 GCA_023415725.1 Acidobacteriota bacterium | reverse complement strand
TGAAGAAACTCGCGGGATACTTCCTGCAGGTCAGCGATATCGCCGACTTCTGCAAAGAACAAAACATCCTTGCACAAGGCCGCGGTTCGGCGGCGAATTCCGTCGTTTGCTATTCGCTCGGCATCACAGCGGTGGACCCGATCAAGCATCAGCTTTTGTTCGAGCGGTTTTTGTCGGAGAAGTACGAGCGTTACCCGGACATCGATATCGACCTGCCCTCCGGTGACGATCGGGAAAAAGTGATACAGGAAGTTTACAGAAAATTCGGCCGGCAGAACGCGGGGATGACGGCGAACGTGATCTGCTATCGCGGCAAATCGGCGGTGCGTGAGGTGGGCAAGACGTTCGGCTTCGGGCCAGACGTGCTGGACCGCTTGTCCAAACTGAACACGCATTACGACACCTTCCGCGGCGAGGAACTGAACCGGCGGCTGAAGGAATCGGGCTTCGACCCGGACGAGGATGCCCGGCTGCGTGCCTTCGCGGAGATGTACGCGCGGATCCTGGATTACCCGCGGCACCTCGGGCAGCATTCGGGCGGGATGGTGATCGCGTGGGAGAAGCTCGATTCGATCACGCCGCTCGAGCCCGCATCGATGGAGGGACGCACGATCATCCAGTGGGACAAGGACGATTGCGAGGCGTTGAAGATCGTGAAGGTGGATCTGCTCGGCCTGGGGATGATGGCGGTGCTGCGCGATTCGATCGAGCTGATAAAACAGCACCACGGCGAGGACTACAGCCTCTACAAGATCCCGCACGATGATCCGGGCGTTTACGATGCCCTTCAGCGGGGCGACACGATCGGGATGTTCCAGGTGGAGAGCCGCGCACAGATCGCTTTTCTGCCAAAATCAAAGCCGCGTACGTTCTACGACATCGTCGTGCAGGTGGCGATCATCCGCCCTGGCCCGGTCGTGGGGAACATGCTCAATTCTTACATCAAGCGGCGTCAGGGGCTGGAGCCCATCACCTACCCGCACGAGAGTTTGCGGCCCGTGCTGGAACGCACGCTCGGGGTCCCCCTGTTCCAGGAGCAGCTTCTGAAGATCGCGATGGACATCGCGGATTTCTCGGGCGCCGAGGCGGAGGAACTTCGCCGGGCGATGGGGTTCAAACGGCCCGACCGCCGGATGGAGAAGATCGAAGCGAATCTTCGTGCCGGGATGACGCACAAAAAAATCCCACAGGAAGCACAGGAGACCATCGTAAGGTGCGTGAAAGCCTTCGCGAACTACGGCTTCCCGGAATCGCACGCGTTCAGCTTCGCCTTGCTCGCCTACGCATCCGCCTTCTTCATCGTGCACTTCCGCGCGTGCTTCACCGCCGCGATGCTGAACAACTACCCGCTCGGCTTCTACTCCGCCGCGACGCTCGTAAAAGACGCCCAACGTCACGGCCTGCACTTCCTGCCGCTGGATATTAACCGATCGCAGTACGAATTCACGGTCGAAGAGTCAGAACCACCCGTGGTAACGGGCGGGTTTGCCGTAGGCAAGAAGCAGGTCCGAGTAGGACTTAAATATGTAAGAGGGTTAAGAAAGGAAATTGCGGAAAAGATCATCGAAAGGCGGCTTCGCCGCGGATCACCGCGGAGAGGCTTTGCCTCTCCGAGCGACGTCGACCTTTCTTCCTCCGAGGCTATGCCTCGAGGCGTAGCCTCGGAGGAAGTTTTTGAGACGTCAACGGCGAGGCAAGCCTCGCCGCAATGGGAAAAAGCAGAGCCTGAATTCCTACCGTACACAAGTGTCGCCGACCTTATCGACCGCGTCCCTGAGATAAACAAGCGAGAGATCCGTGCACTAAGTATGGCTGGGGCGTTGAATTTCGAAGGCAGCGTTCACCGGCGGCAGGCCTTGTGGGAATCGGAATTGGCGATACAGCCGAAAGGTGAGCTGTTCAGTAGCCCGCACGTTAGTAAGGGCTCATCTCAGCCACCAGAGGCCCTTACTAACGTGCGGGCTACTGACAATACGGATCCATCATTTCTCCAGCGCATGGAAGGCCTTCAGCTAGTTGATGCCGACCTTCGCAAGACAGGCATCTCCATCGGCAAGCACCCGATGTCGTTCATGCGTGAAGCTCTGAAAAAGCAGGGCGTGCTGTCGGCATTGGAAGCCCGGGATCTCGCGGCGGGCGATGTCGCCTCGGTCGCGGGAGCCGTCATCGTCCGCCAACGACCGATGACCGCGAAGAACGTCGTTTTCATCACCCTCGAAGACGAGACCGGCCATTCCAACTTCGTCGTGATGCCGGACATCTTCGAACGTTTCCGCGAGGTCATCACCCAAAACAGCTTCCTCATCATCCGCGGCATCTTCGAAGAACGCGGCATGATCAAAGCGTTACATTTCAAACCGCTTACCGAGATCACGACGGAGGTTGTCTCGCACAACTTCCGTTAACAACTCAATGTTCCTCTCCGCGGCCCTCCGTGTCTTCCCTTTGTGCCCTTTGTGTTAAAACCTAATCCAAATAATGCGTGCCTGAATTAGTCAATAACACAACGAACACAAAGATTTTCACAAAGGACGCGGAGAAGACTTAACCGTTTTTCCTTTGAATGAGCGTCAACCCGATCCCGCCCAAGATCAACACCCCCGCAGTGATCAAACGCCATGATGCGGTTTCTGCTAAAAGCAAGATACCCAGAACGGCGGTGATGATCGGCACCGACAATTGCAGCACCGCAGCTCTTGTCGGCATGTGGTACTTCAGGGCCGTGTACCAAACAGAGTAGCCGACGCCCGAGGCGATAGCTCCGGAGAGCACTGCCCAACCTACGCCGCGCCAGGACGCGGCGAGATTCGGCAGAAACACGAGAGCGACGGACAGGACCATCGGGACGGAGCGGAGGAAGTTGCCGGCCGTGTCGGCGAGCGGGTTCTCGCTTCCCTTTCCACGCAGGGTGTAACCGCCCCAGGCGATGCCGGCGGCGGCCATCAGCAAAGCGCTATTCAACGGCGGTGCGGAGAGCCCCGGCAGCATCAGATACACCAGCCCGCCGAACGCCACTGCCAGCCCGATCCATTCGATCGGCTTCGGCCGCACACCGAGATATAGCGACACGCCGAACATAGTCAACTGCACACAGCCGAACAGGATCAACGCCCCGGTCGCCGTCGTCAGGCCGAGATAAGCGAAGGAAAAAGCCACCGCATAAGCAAAAAGAAAAAATGCCGAGAACCAGTTTCCGCTTTTCGCGGCCGAAAGCGTCTTACGGGAGGCAAGCACCAGAGCAGCCAGCACGACCGCTCCGGACACGAGCCTAACGGTCGTGAAACTCGCCGGGTCTATCTCCCCAGCGGCGAGGGCCATCCGGCAAAGGATGGAATTGAAAGAGAAGGCGGTCAGAGCGAACGCGGTGAGCGCGAATGGTTTCATCTCGGCGAGATGAAGTTACACCATTTTTGCGCGTTCAGGAAAATCTCAGGAGCAAATCACGGAAAATTCAAGACCTGGGCCGCCGCGATGCAATAAATTCGATGGGTACTCATTCATACAAGGGGGAAGGCCATACAAAGGGCAAGGAGTTTTATATGAAGGACAGCAATTTTAATCAGAAGAAAGCGGAACTTTTCTCGGAGGGCCTCGTCGACATCCTCAACAAGAGCGCGATCGCGCTTGCCTTGAGCATAGGGCACCGCTGCGGGCTCTTCGCGGCGATGGCGGAACTGCCGGCCTCGACATCTCAAGAGATCGCCAACAAGGCCGGGCTGAACGAGCGTTACGTTCGCGAGTGGCTGGGCACCATGGTGACGGGGCGGGTCGTGAACTACTACCCCGAAACGCTAACGTATCAACTGCCCGAGGAGCACGCTGCGTTTCTCACCGACGGAGGCGAGTTTAACCTCGCCTCGTCGATGCAGTTCATCCCGATCATGGGCCAGGTAGAGGATAAACTCGTCGATTGTTTTAAGCACGGCGGCGGGGTTCCATACAGCGAGTACCCGCGGTTTCACGAGGTGATGGCGGGCGAGAGCGACCAGACGACTGTCGCCGCGCTCGATTCGCATATTATCCCGTTGGTGCTGGGTCTTAAAGAGAAGCTTGAGGGCGGCATCGACGTGCTCGATGTAGGATGCGGTTCCGGCCACGCGATGATCACGCTCGCAGCGAAGTACCCGAACAGCCGGTTCGCGGGCTACGATTTCTCCGAAGAGGCGATCTCGCGGGCGAATTGCGAGGCTAGGGCTCTCGGCCTGACCAACATCCGGTTCGAGGTGCGCGACGCGGCGGCGATCGGCGAGGCGAAGAACTACGATCTGATCACCTCGTTCGATTCGATCCACGACCAGGCGGACCCAGGCGGGATGCTCGCGAGCATTTCCCAGGCGCTGCGTCCGAACGGCGTTTATCTCATTCAGGACATCGCCGGGTCATCGCACATGGAGAAAAACCTCGAACACCCGGTCGGTCCGTTCGTCTACACCATCTCGCTCACGCACTGCATGACCGTGTCGCTCGCCTACGGTGGCGAGGGCCTTGGGGCGATGTGGGGCGAAGAAAAGGCCATAGAGATGCTGAACGCTGCGGGGTTCACGAACGTGTCGAAGCACCGACTCGAACGCGATTTCATGAATACGTATTACGTTGCGACGAAATAGTTCGCTTTCATGGGATCTAAAACTAACGACGGCCATGAGTTCACTTCTCAAGGCCGTTATTTTGCAATTCAGCAGTATGTTCGGGGAACTACTGGGTTCCCTCTTCGTCAGCGAGATGTACCACGTCGGTAGTTGTGTCCGAATTGTCCTGAATGGCCCCGATACCATGATCGGGCATCGTATCGGCGTAGTTGTCGAGCGAATGGTCTTGTCCGCCTTTGCCGGTGCGCCCGGCAAGGCCTGTAATATCTTCATCCGCCACTTGCCCGTCAGCGTTCGGCAGATCGTGCCCCGTTTCCAGATCGTCGTGTTTCGGTAATTCCTGCTGCGCCATATAGAAAAGCCTCCGTTTTCCATAAGCTTAACGGAGGCTCAGTATGTGTTTTGGTCTTTGAGACTACCCTTTGCGGCCCTTTGTGTTAGAAAACCAATCCAAATAATGCACGCCCCACTTAGCCATTAACACAAAGAGCACAAAGAAATGACACAAAGGTCACGAAATTGTCTCTTCGTCATCCTGGGTCGCCTTGCGTTCGGGCCGCAGGTGCGGGAAGAGAATGACATCGCGGATTGAATGTTTGTTGGTGAGCAGCATCACGAGGCGGTCGATGCCGATCCCGATGCCCGCGGCTGGAGGCATGCCATAGCTGAGAGCCCGGACATAATCTTCGTCCAGTACCATCGCTTCTTCATCACCGCCCTCGCGTTGGGCCATTTGGTCCACAAACCGTTCGTATTGCTCCCGCGGATCGTTCAACTCGGAGAATCCGTTCGCGACCTCCATTCCGTTGATGAAAAGCTCGAAACGTTCGGCGAAGGCCGGATCGGTCGGCGAGGCCTTCGACAGCGGCGAGATCGATTTAGGGTAATCCACGATGAACGTCGGCTGGATCAGGTTCGGCTCAACGAACTCTTCGAAGAGATCGATCATGTTTGTATCATTGATCTGTGCATCCGGTTTAATCCTGAGAATTGCTTCGCGCATCGGAACGCGTTCGAACTTGCTGAAATCGATCTCGTTCCCCTCGTAGCTCACGGTCAACCCGCCGGTCGCCCTTTCGACACTCTGCCGCATCATCTCTTCGCAGAAATCCATCATCCCGTTCACGTCCAAGTAGGCGCAGTAGAACTCGAGCATCGTGAACTCAGGGTTGTGCTTGAATGAGATTCCTTCGTTGCGGAAATTGCGGTTGAGCTCGTAGACCTTTTCGAACCCGCCGACGACAAGACGCTTCAGGTAAAGCTCCGGCGCGATGCGGGCGTAGAGCGTGATGTCGAGCGCGTTGTGGTGAGTAACAAAGGGCTTCGCGGCAGCTCCAGTAGCCTTCGGCGTGAGCATCGGGGTTTCCACCTCGATGTAGCCGTGGTCCTCTAGATAACGGCGAAGGGACGAGATCAGCTTCGCTCGCATCTCGAAAACCTCGCGAGTCGTCAATCCATCGGTCTCCACCTGCAGGCTCGATGCGATCAGGTCGGCATAACGCTGCCGCTGGCGGATCTCCGGATCGGCGATGCCATGCATTTTGTCCGGCATCGGCAGCATCGCTTTGGCGAGAAACTGCAACTTCTCTACGTGAAGCGAAACCTCCCCGGTGTTCGTCACGAAGAGATAACCCTCGACGCCTACAAAATCACCATGATCGATCAGCTTCCACGCTGTCCAGCCGTTCTCGGCATCGACAGTGTTCGCACCATCGTTCTTGATCAGCGCGAACCCGCCCTTTTTGTCGCAATAGATCTGCAGCTTCGAAATGCCGTCCGTCAGGTGAACGAAATTCCCGCGCGGCGGCGTGGTGAGCCTGCCCGCAATGCGGACAGTGCCGAGAGCTTTGAGCCGTTCGTTAACCGCGTCCTTCACCTCCGCCGGCGGTCGTTCGCCTTCTCTAAGATTCGCCTTCACCTCGGCCATTTCGCGCGAGGCGGCGGCGAGCGGTTCGTAAGCGATCAGGGAGGTTATCGTGTCCACTTCCCCACTCAGTTTCGACCGTTCGAACTTGTTCGGGTACACGTTGCCCACCAACTCGCGCAGCTTCTCAAGATGTTCGCGGCGGGCCTCTGTTTGATCGTTCGGTTCGATGATCTCTTCAAATTGGGGAATGTTCATATTCAATGTGGGACAGACTTTCCAGTCTGTCCAGCGCACCGCCAAACAAGTTAATTAAACGGGCATCATGATCCACAGAGGACAGACTAGAAAGTCTGTCCTACGTAAACTCTCGATTATAGAGAACCGCCCGACGGCACGGCAAACGGCACCTCAGTATGGCACAATAGTAAAAACCGCGAGTGGACGAGCCCCTTCGGACACGTCCTCCGCGGATATCTGTGTTTATGCGAAACGGGGACGACTTTACGGAACTGAGAGAATTGCAGCGGGCAGTGGACCGCGGAGACCGAGTGATCGCGCTCGACGGGCTCACATCGACGGCCGCTAAAGCGTATGTGTTATCTCGGCTCGCCACCCAGAACAAGACCCTGGTGGTCGTCACCGATACCAACGCATCGCTCGATTCCTGGGAAAGCGACATAAGGTTCTGGACGGGCGAGAAGGATTCGTCCGTGATCTGTCTGCCGTCGTTCGAGACCGACGTCTACTCCGGCAGCTCCCCGCACGCCGAGACGATGGAACGCCGCGCCCTTTCGCTCTGGCAAATGAACCGGCAGGTTCCCGATTTCCTGCTCATTTCGGCACGATCGCTGATCGGCCGCACCGTTACGCCAGGCGAACTGGATCAGCTCGGGGCCAGGCTCCGCCTCGACGAAGACCATTCGCCTGACGACCTCGTAGAGCAGCTGGCAGCGGCCGGCTACGTCCGCGAAGACCCGATCGGCAATATCGGCCAGTTCTCGGTTCGCGGGGGCATCCTCGACGTTTGGTCGCCGGATGCCGATTCCCCGGTCCGCATCGAGTTCTTCGGCGACACGGTCGATTCGATAAGAGTCTTCGATCCGGAAACGCAGCTCTCGACCGAACGGCTGAAGGAGACCTCGATCGCCCCAATGCGCGAGTTCGCCGCAACGGATAAGGACTTTCGCGACTGGGCTTTTTTCGCCCGTGAACGGTTCGAAGATGACGTCTTTTCCAGATCGCTACGCGATCGCACGGATTTCGCCGACGAGGGCGAGTCGTACTCCGGCTGGGAATTCCTGATGCCGCTCGTGAAGCCCCGAAAGGCAACGGTTTTCGATTACCTCAAGGATGCCATCTTCGTGATCGACGAACCCTCGATCGTCGAGAACACGCTCGCAGCACTTTACGACAACCTCAAGCGTCGTTACGCGTCGCTAGCCGAAACGGGCGAGATCGGATTGCCGCCGTCGGAACTATTTTTGGACGCCGATGAGATCCGTTCGCGGCTCGCTGACTCGCGCCGCATCGAACTGCGTGCACTCGGAAAGACAGCGGCGGCTATTGACGAGGATTTCGCCTTGGCCGATGCACCGAAAGCGGAAACGCCGCTCCCCATCCGAACGGTCGATCCGATCTTCCTATTTACGGTGGCGGAATCATCCACCGACGTAACCATCCAGTCGCGATCGACGCGGAACTTCCACGGGAACTTCGGCGACTTCGCCGAGCAAACACAAAAACAGACGAACCCGATGGTCGTGGTGGAAACGCACGGCATCGCGGAGAGGCTGGAGGAAATCGTGCGCGAGTTCGATGCCGGAGTGCCGCACGAATCGATCAAGATCGGCTGCCTCTCGAGCGGTTTCGAACTTCCACCCGCGAAACTGACCGTATACACCGAAGCCGATATTTTCGGGGAAACCGTTTCCACTGGGGAGGCGACAGCCCCAGCAGCAAGCCGCGCCCGCGGAGAGCGGCGCAAGCCCAAGCTTGGTGCGTTCATTTCCGACTTCCGCGATTTGAAAGCTGGCGATTACGTCGTTCACGTGGACCACGGGATAGGGCGCTTCGAGGGACTGCAGACGATCTCGTCTCAAGGGGCCGAACGCGAATTCATGCTGCTGATCTACGCGGACGTCGCGAAACTGTTCGTCCCCGTAGAACGACTGGACCTCGTCTCTCGCTATTCCTCCGGTGAAGCGACCTCACCAACGCTCGATCGGCTCGGCGGGATCGGTTGGCAGAAGACAAAGGCGAAGGCCAAACGCGCGATGCGCGACATGGCCGACGAGCTTTTGCGGCTTTATGCCGAACGAAAACTAGTTCAGGGATACGCGTTCTCGCCCGATGCTCCGTGGCAGCACGAATTCGAAGACGCGTTCCCCTACGACCTCACCGTCGACCAGGCGAAGGCGATCGAGGACGTAAAGGAGGACATGGAAACGCCGCAGCCGATGGACCGGCTGATCATCGGCGACGTAGGTTACGGAAAGACCGAGGTCGCTATGCGGGCCGCGTTCAAGGCGGTGATGGACGGCAGACAGGTCGCCGTGCTCACGCCAACTACAATCCTCGCCTATCAGCACTTCGAATCGTTCCGCAAACGATTCGCGGCCTTCCCGGCGAAGATCGATCTGCTCTCGCGATTCCGCAGCACTAAGGAACAGAAGGCCGTGGTCACCGCAGCTGAAAAAGGCGATGTAGACGTGGTGATCGGCACCCATCGGGTGCTCTCCAACGACGTCAAGCTACCAAAGCTGGGCTTGGTCATCGTTGACGAAGAACAGCGATTCGGCGTCGCGCACAAAGAGAAGCTGAAGCAACTGAAGAAGAAAGTCGACGTGCTGACTCTATCGGCGACCCCGATCCCCCGTACGCTGAACATGTCGATGCTTGGGATGCGCGACATGTCGGTGATCGAAACGCCGCCTCGCGACCGTCTGGCCATTAACACTCAGGTAGTTCAATTCTCGGAGAACGTAATACGGTCAGCGGTCGAACTCGAACTCGCCCGCAACGGCCAGGTGTTCTTCATCCATAACCGGGTCGAAACGATCGACGCGATCGCGGCACTGGTTCAGAAGATAGTCCCGAACGCACGCATCGCCGTCGGGCACGGCAAGATGAACGAGAAGGAAATGGAGCAGGTGATGCTCGATTTCATCGACTTCAAATACGACGTGCTGGTCGCCACCACGATCATCGAAAACGGCATCGACATCCCGCGTGCTAATACGATCATCATCAACCGCGCCGACAACTACGGGCTTTCGCAGCTTTACCAGCTGCGCGGACGCGTCGGCCGCTCGAACCGGCGGGCATACGCGTATCTGCTCATACCGAGCGAACTCGAACTGACGCCGATAGCGAGACGACGGCTCTCTGCGATACGTGAATTCTCCGACCTGGGGGCAGGATTCCGCATCGCCGCACTCGACCTTGAACTACGCGGTGCCGGTAACATCCTCGGCGGGCAGCAGTCTGGACATCTTGATGCTCTTGGCTTCGACCTCTACACGAAGATGCTCGAGCGCACGATCGCGGAACTTCGCGGCGATGAGATCGCGGACGAGACAAGCGTCTCGATCAATCTCGGCATCGACGTTTCGATCCCGAAGGATTACATCGTCGACGCCAGCCAGCGGTTGCGAACTTATAAACGGATCGCGTCTGCGGAATCGGAGGAAGTGCTGTCCCGGATTCACGCCGAGATCGAGGACCGCTACGGGCGGATACCGGATTCGGTCGATAACCTTTTCGCCTACGGGCGGCTGCGTAAACTCGCGGAGCGGATGGGGATCGTCTCCGTCGATCGTTCCGGAACCACGGTCGCGATCAAACTGAGCGAGAACTCAAAGATCGACCCCGAGAAACTTATGGAATTCGTCGGGGCGAAAGAGAATGCGAGTTTCTCGCCCAACGGCATCATCCGTTTCCAGGTTTCCGAGAATCCGATCATAGCAGCGGCCGACCTCATACGTTCGATATCGGCGTGATTTTCAGGCTTCAATGACGGGCAAATTTCATTGAAAACTGCTATTATCCCGTTTGTTTTTGATTTGCACATTCGACATGGCGTATCGAACGCGGATGGGGGTTTCCGCATCCAAATCCCTGTAATCATAGGATCGGATATCGCAAATCGTTGTTTTTGGAGCATTTAATGAGAAATCTAGTTAGTTTCTGCCTTCTTTTTGCGGCACTTTTTCTCGGCAATCTGGCCGTCTTCGCTCAGGAATCCGAAGAGCGGGTAATCGATGAGGTTGTCGCCCAGGTGAACGACGGCGTTATCACTCTGTCCCGCGTAAATCGCGAGAAGAAGATGATCATCGAGTCGGAAGTGCAGCAGGGCAAAAAGCGTGAGGATGCCCAGAAGTTGGTCAACGATAAGCAGGGCGAGCTCATCGCTAACCTCATCAACGAGGAACTGCTCATGCAGAAGGCCAAGGAGAGCGGTCTGGACCCGGAGATCGAAGCGAGCCTCAACCAGCGGTTCCTTCAGATAATGCAGGAAAACAACCTCAAAACGCTTGAGGCACTTTATGAGCAGATGCGTCAGCAAAACCTGGACCCGCAGGAGATCCGCGAAATGTGGCGGAAACAAGCTACGCGCGATAGGGTGATCCAGCGGGAAGTGCAGTCGAAAACGTACTGGGAGCCTAATTCTGCTCAGGTGAAGGCTTACTACGAAGCGAACAAGTCCAAATTTTCCAAGCCCGAAACTATATCCTTTAGCGAGCTTTTCCTGGGTTTCGCCGGACGGGACGAAAATGCGGTCCGGGAAAAGGCGAAACAGCTGGTAACTCAGATCCGCGGTGGCGCGAATTTCGATCAGGTCGTAAAGGACAACGCCGACAAGCCTGTTGTGAACGAGCAGACCGGCAAGACCGAAAAGGCAGCGTTCGAAACCCTTAATGAAATACTTAAGGCCCCGTTGAAAAGCACTAAGGTGGGTTCGGTCACCGATCCGATCGAGGTGAAGGATATGGGGGTTCTAATCCTGCGTGTGGATGCACGCGACGCGGCGAGCAGCGAGTCAGTATTCGACGAAACTGCGGTCCGCTCGGCGATGCTTCAGGAGAACTTCCCCACAGCGCAGAAGAAGTTCTTCGCCAAACTCCGCGAAGAAGCTTACATCAAGATCAGCGACACCTACCGGCCGCTGGTCGCCCCTGTGCTGTACTCGGATGAGCGAAAGGAGAAGACCGTCTCGAAACAATAAGCTTTGTTAGAAAAGTTGATTTAAAGGAGCCTCGGCGGCTCCTTTATTTTTTGAAGATGCGTTTGGATGTTTTCTTAAAACTAAGCCGTCTGATCAAGAGCCGCTCCGTAGCGCAGGAATTCTGCGACGCAGGGCTCGTTGAAGTGAATGGTACGGCTGCGAAGCCTTCTAAAGAGGTGAAAGCCGGAGATAAATTGTCGATTCGGCGGCGAAATAGGGTGACGGAGTACGCGATCGAGTCCGTCCCGGCTCAGAAGCAAATTTCGAAAGATAAGGCGTCGGAGCTTTACAGGGTCGTATCGGAATCTCAGCTCGATGAAGATTAGCCCAAAATCTCTTTGATCGCCGCCTCGAAAATTTCGACCTTCTTTTTTGCCTTTTTTACGTCCGGGTGGTTGTCTGCCAGGGCCTGCTGCAAACGCCACAGCTCGACCTCGGCGTCCACCTTCCGCACCATTATCTTGCCTAGCGATAATGTGAGCTTTTCCGATTCAGCGGGGTTGGTGGATAGCAGCCTCGCTTTTTCCTTTTGTATGAGCCCGAGAGCAAAACGGGATTCTTTCACCCTTGGATGTTCATCGGTATACTCCCCAGCCAACGATTCGACCTCGGCTCGCAGTTCCGTTTCCCTAAGAAGTACTTCGGCATAAGCGGGCGTAGCACGCAATCCCTTGTAAGGGTCCGCTTTCGTTGTTTGTTTTTGTGTTTGCCCAGCCGCGGATGTTGAAAGGAAAAGGCAGAGCAACGCCATTGATAACAACCCCGCCCCGGCCCGAAACACTATTTTTAGGCGAGGTCGGCTCATGCGGAAACGTACATCGAGCAGGAATCCTCCGCTTCGGCGTCCGCCTCGACGAGGCCGTTGCCGAAGGTTTCGTCCCGCTCGAGCGAAGCGAAGTATTTCGTGATGTTTTCGAGTATCTCGTCGACCGAATGCGAATGGTATAAGGTCTGACGAAACTGAGCACCGCCGACAAGCCCCTTGGTGAATTGCCCCGCAAGTTGCTTCATTTTGCCAAGGGCGACCAATTCGGGCATTTCCTCGAGGCACATCTCGAAGAACTCGAGCAGCACCGCCTTCTTCTCCGTCACGTCCGGGTGGTATGGCTCCCGGCCTTCGAGGACGTCCTGAAACTGCCGGAATATCCACGGGTTCTGCATCGCACCGCGGCCGATAAGGATGCCATCGGTACCCGAATCGCGCCAGCGTTTCATTCCGCTTTCGATGCTCGTGATGTCACCATTACCGGAGACTGGCACGGAAACGGCTTCCTTCACCTGTCGGATGATCTCCCAGTCGGCGAGGCCTTTGTAACCTTGGTCACGCGTTCGGCCGTGTACCTGGATGTGCTCCACGCCGCACTGCTCGGCCATTTTCGCCACATCCACGACGTTGATCGTGGATTCGGAATAACCGGTCCTCACCTTCAAGGTAAGCGGGATCGAGATGGATTTCTTGATCTCCTTCAGGATCGTCTCCAAACGGGGCAGATCACGCAGGAGACCAGAACCGCCGCCGTTCTTGACCACTTTCGGAGCCGGGCAGCCGCAGTTGACGTCGAGGATATCTGCCCCGACCTCCTCCGCCATTTCGGCTCCCATCGCCATTCGTTCAGGCTGACCGCCGAAGATCTGGACCGCGAACGGACGCTCCGACTCGTCGAAGCGCATCTGCCGCTTCGATTTGGGATTATTGCGGGTCAAACCCTCGACCGAGATGAACTCGGACACAACTAACCCCACCCCGCCGCGGCGTTTTATGAGCCGGCGAAAGGTGTAGTCAGTAACCCCTGCCATCGGCGAAAGGATCAGCGGGGGGTTTATCTCGATGTCGCGTATCTTGAACGGTACCACTTAAAACAACTAAGCCTTTTTACGATTTTTGATCACGAAGATCAGTCCAACAACAAATATTAGAAACGAAACGACCAAGACGAGTGCCCCGGGCACGATCCCGATCGCTGCTTCTTCCCAACTTACCCTTCCGTCCGTTGCCAGCGGAAGGGCGACCGAAATACCCGTACCGGCGATCCCGAGCAATACTCCCAGGATCCCGACCACCAAAACGATCTTCCAGAACATAGATTCTCCTAGGCCGTGGGCGGCTGCCTTTTTATTGGACCCCTTGAATAAATGCTCAATTCGGGCGAAATCGCAAACGTTTCAAATTTAGCATTTTAGAGGTTGTTTTTCGAGACATATCGGGAATATAATCCGGACATTTTGGCGGGACGATTCGACTGAACGATACCGCCGCTTTCACCCACTGCCTGCTTTTGACGGATCGACAAGCCCGCTTTCCGTCGAGCAGAAGCAATACTCGCGAGGAAGATACATTTATGAAACACGTAAAGTGGTTAGCTGCAATGCTATTCAGCATCGCGGCCTTTTCGTCCGCGTTATTCGCACAGTCGCAGACGACGTCCGGCACAATCCAGGGCACCGTCACCGATCCGAACGGTGCCGTCCTCTCAGGGGCGTCCATCACCGTCCGCAACGTCGGCACCGGTTTTGAACGCACCGTCACCAGCAATTCGGACGGCTTTTTCACCGCCCCGCTGCTGCCCCTGGGCAAATATCGAGTCACGACCTCTGCTAACGGTTTCGCCAATTCCGTGCTCGAGAACGTCGATGTGACGATCGGCCACACGCTCGCTCTCAACATTGCCCTAAAGGTGAGCGGCACAGAAGTACTCGTCGACGTCACTTCTGAGGCCCAAGCGGTCGACACAGCCAGAACGGAGCTCTCGACACAGGTAAATCAGCGTTCCGTCGAGAATCTCCCGATCAATCGCCGCGACTTCTCGCGGTTCGCACTGCTGACCCCGGGCGTTTCGATCGTACAGGGGCCCGACGGGGACGAGATCTCGATCAACGGTCAAAAAGGCATTCAGAACAATGTTTCGATCGACGGTGCGGACGCCAACAACCCGTTCTTCGGCGAACAGCGCGGCGGCCAGCGGCCTGCTTTCACGATAAGCCTCGAGTCGGTGAAGGAATTCCAGGTGGTGCCGGTGGGGGCCTCGGCCGAATTCGGCCGATCATCGGGCGGGTTCATCAATGCGGTGACGAAGTCCGGCACGAATCAGTTCTCCGGGGCCGCGTTCCTTTTCTTCCGCAATCAGTCCCTATCGAGCCAGAATCCCGACGCTGTCGATGCTGGCCTCCCGACCGAGGACTTCCGAAATTACCAGTTCGGCGGGAACATCGGCGGGCCGATCAAGCGGGACCGGGCGTTCTTCTTCCTCGCCTACGAACGCAACGACGGGAAGAGCAGCAAGCCGAATTTCATCGACCCGATCCTCGTCGATATTTTCGCGACACGCTTCAACTCGCCGAACGAAGAGACCATCATCCAACGGACGAATGATGCGGATGTCTTTCTCGCGAAGGTGGATGTCAACCTGAACAATAACAACCTGCTTACACTGCGACACAATTACAGCCGCGCGGAGCAGGTGAACGGCACCTTCGACGTTCCGACGTGGGGTGCGAGTGCTAATGGACGCGAAACGAGCAATTCGAACTCGTTCATCGGCCAACTGGTGACGAATTTCTCGTCGAACCTGCTGAACGAATTCAGATTTCAGTGGGCAAGGGAGGAGCGACCGCGGTTCTATGATGGCCCTGACCTTCCTGACACTACGATCGGGACCTTCGCGGGCGACATCTCTTACCGGTTCGGACGCCCGTTCTTCCTCCCGACGCCGTCCAATGACGTGCGGGTCCAGTTTACGGACAATTTCACGATCATCCGTGGTAACCACACGATAAAGACTGGTATTGACATCAATCGCACCCGCGTCGCGCAAACCTTCATCGGCTTCGCGCGTGGCCGTTACATCTTCGCGGCGCCAACGATCGAGCAAGCGATCGATGGGTTCATCGACTACATTGACGGTGTCAGCGCCAACGCGTTGGCCCTCTACCTGCAGTTCGCGCCGATCGGCGACCGCACTGTCGAGGAGGCCGGGACGCAGGCTTACACCACTGTGGAGCCGGGCGTGTATGTTCAGGATGCCTGGCAGGTGAAACGTAATCTGACGCTTAACGTAGGGCTTCGCTGGGAAGGGCAGTTCCAGCCTGGTCCGATCAACGATCCGAGCGAGACCCGGTACGGCCAGTTCCTTAACGATCCCCGATTCCCTTCGGACGGGACGATCCCGGACTTCACGGACGGCTGGTCACCGCGGCTGGCGCTTGCGTGGTCTCCGGGCGGCGACGGCAAGACGGCCATCAGACTAGGTGCCGGTATTTACTATGCCCGGATCCCGGGACTCGTGGTCGCGGGGCCGCGTAATACCGATGGATCGATCGCCGGTAATATCTACTTCGACAGCACGTTTTGCCCGACCGGTAATGATCTTGGGCCCGGCGGATGTCCGGAGTACCCGGGTATCGTTCCGACCGCGGGGTTCACACCTTACAATCCGGGTATCGCCGTTTTTGAAAGGAACTTCAAAAATCCGCGGACCGTCCAGTATTCCGCGAGTGTCGAACGCGAGATCGCCGACTTCACCTCGGTGCTTGTCGCCTATAACTATGCGAAATCGACCCGGCTGACCCGATTCGTCAATCGCGGGGACGGGAACCTCTACGGCGGTGTCTCTCCGTTCTTCCGTGTGGATGGCTCGGGCATCGGCGAGATCCGATCGACTGAAAGCTCGGCCCGATCTCTTTATCAGGGGCTGACCTTCACGCTGAACCGCCGCTTCGCGAACCGGTTCCAATTCCAGGCGAACTACCTGCTGTCGTGGGACAAGTCCGACGACGACAACGAGCGTGATCCGTTCACTTTCCGGTACGCTGACCCGCGCGACCTTTCGCCGGAGTACGGTTATTCGGACCGCGACCAGCGGCACAGGTTCAACGCGTTCGCTACGTTCCTGCTGCCCTACGAGATCAACGTCTCGCCGATCGTTCAGTACCGTTCTGCGCAGCCGACGTCGGTGGTGGATCGCGGTGTCTTCCCGAACATCGTGCAGCGCAATACCCTAAGGCTCGACAACGAATTCTTCACGTTCGACGTTCGCGTATCCAAGGCCTTCAAGTTCGGTGAGAGGATGGAGCTCGAAGGGATCTTTGAGGCGTTCAATATCTTCAACAACCGCAACCAGAGGAGCCTGCCGCGGCCGCTGACGTTCAACTTCGACGGTACCGTATCCGCTGGCTTCGGCGAACCGCGTCAGGCCCAGCTTGGGGTCAGGTTCAAGTTCTAGGCCTGCCCGTTTCCTGATCGTTATCGCCCGCGAAGCCCTCCGGCGAAGCGGGCGATCTTTTGTTTAGTTTCCCCCTGGTTTTTTCCGACCTGATGCACTGCTTCAGAAAATGTGGCACGCGCCACATTTTCTGGTCGGCCGAAACGCCGATAAATGCTGGGCGTCCCGGGCGTGCCACATTTTATCCACAGGGGCTGTGGATAAAATGGTCAGCCGAAAATGAAAAAATGGTCAGCCTTTTTTTAGGTTTTCGGCTGACCATTTTCGCGTTTTCGTGCGCGAGTTCGTGTGCGGGGTATGGGCGATGATGTTGTCGCGTTTCACGATCTCGTGGTCGTTCTGTGCATTCCATGTTTCCCGTGGCTCAGATGTTTCTTCTTGTTCTAGATGGTTGGAAGTTTTAACCACAGAAAAAGAGGACCAAGAGGAAGAAGATGAATAGCCGCGGGAGGCAAGGGATAAGGAAACACGGAAGGAGTTCGGGAGGACGAGTGCTTATCGGTGTTAGCAAAAGCGGGGCTGAGTTTCAGTGTTAACAAATAAAAAAGGACAGGCTAACAGCCTGTCCTACGTGAGTCGAGAAGGGCTGGCTGTCAGCCTGCCCTGCGGTTTATTTGGTTTTGATCAGTTCCACGCCGGTGGCATCGAAGGAGAGTTCGGTGACGGTGCCGTCGGGGTTGATCTTGTCGAACTTGGCGCCGTCGTCTTTGATGAGGTGTTCGACCTTTTCCTTGGGGAGGATGTTGGTCTTGAATGTGCCCTGGGC
>JAEZJR010000210.1 GCA_023415725.1 Acidobacteriota bacterium | reverse complement strand
CTCCTACGCCGCGCGTATAGGCACACAGTGCTCTTTTCCCGGCCATGCAGTTCCGGCAGCGCCCGCAGACAAGGTGCCCCTCGACGCTGACGATGTCTCCGGGCTTGAAATCGACGACGTTCGAGCCGATGTCAACGATCTCGCCAACGAATTCATGGCCGATGGTCGTCGGCACCTTGATGGTGCTCTGCGCCCATTCGTCCCATTTGTAAATGTGCAGGTCCGTGCCGCAGA
Organism: Acidobacteriota bacterium; assembly: GCA_023415725.1. Classification (GTDB taxonomy): domain Bacteria; phylum Acidobacteriota; class Blastocatellia; order Pyrinomonadales; family Pyrinomonadaceae; genus OLB17. The sequence continues at coordinate 5,825 of JAEZJR010000210.1, read as the reverse complement.
TGCCGCCCTTTTTCACGCGGATCATCACGTCGTTTATGCCCATTTCCGGTTCCGGAACATCTTCGATCCAGAGTCCCGGTTCAGCTTTGCTCTTTACGATGGCTTTCATGTTATGGAGGTAATAAGTCGTTATATTAGCAAAGGATGCGGAGATTCGGGAAAATCCTCCGTGCTCTTTGTGTCTTCTCTTTGTGATCTCTGTGTTAATCCTTTTCTATCACAAAGGACACAGAGAGAATACACAGAGGACACAAAGGGTTGAGTGCGTTGGCGGGAAATTAAAGCACTGTTACAATTAGGGGTTCGCGGTCTTTGAGGGGCCGCAGTTTGTTATTCATGGACGAGCAGCAAAAACAGGTAGAGGGTATACGCGAGGCGTTCAGGGCGAAGTTTGAAAGGTTCGCTAATTTGCGGGCTTCGGCGAACGATCTGAAGCTGGCCACGGCGACGCAGCTAGCCAAGGAGCTTGCGGAGTTCAAGACGAGGCACACAGGCAAGAAGTCCGAGATCGCCGAGGCGAAGAAGCTGATCGGTAAGGTCGACCCGGCCGAGCGCGGGCGTTTCGGGCAGATGGTGCAGTCGGTCGAGCGCGAGATCACCGAGGCGATCGACGACGTCGAGGCGAAGCTTAACGAATACATCTCGAACGCCCAGACGGAACGCGAACGCGTTGACGTGACTCTGCCCGGAAGGCGGCCCCGTACGGGGCATCTTCACCCGATAACGCTGCTGAGGCAGAAGATCGAGGACATCTTCGTTTCGATGGGCTACGCGATCGAGGACGACCGCGAGATCGAGACGGATTATTACAATTTCGACGCGTTGAACATCCCCGAGGGACACCCGGCGCGTGAATCGCAGGACACGTTTTACACGACGACGGGGCTGGCTCTTCGTTCGCAGACGTCGACGGTGCAGATCCGCGCGATGGAACGCCGGGGTGTTCCCATTCGCGTTATCGCCCCGGGCCGCGTGTTTCGCCGCGACACGCCGGACATGACGCACACGCCGATGTTCCACCAGATCGAGGGCCTGTGCGTAGATAAGGGCATCACGATGGCGCACCTGAAAGGCACAGTCACCGAATGGCTTAAACGGATGTATGGGCCGGACACGAAAACGCGGTTCCGTCCTAGCTACTTCCCTTTCACCGAGCCGTCGGCTGAGTTCGACTTCTCATGTTTCGTGTGTCGCGGGTCAGGAAAGGTCGGCGAGGACCGCTGCCGCCCGTGTAAGGGTTCCGGGTGGATCGAGCTAGGCGGATCAGGAATGGTTCACCCGAATGTGCTCAATGCCGTCGGTGTCGATCCAACAGTGTACTCCGGCTTCGCCTTCGGCTTCGGCCTCGAACGCATGGCCGCGCTGATGTACAACATCGACGACATCAGGCACATGTTCGAGAACGACGTAAGATTTTTGGAGCAGTTCAAATAAAGAGAGAAAGCCCGGCTGTTCGGCCGGGCTTCTCGTTTATAGATCGAGAGTGATCAGTTTTGTTTCGGGTTGTTTTCCGCGAAGTATTCGTGGTTGTCGGCATTCTGGATGGCCTGACTCGGATTTGAGATCGCCAGGCTCTTCGCTCCGGACTGGCCGTAGACGATGTCGTCGGTGCCGGCGACCACATTGAAGTGGCTGACCTCGTGGATTATCGTGCCAGCTTTCGAATCGGTGCCGGTCGTCGGGGCTTGCCAGAACACGCGGCAGACGTAGATGTTGTAGGGCTGGTTCGGATAAACGTAGGCGTAATAGTTCTGTTTGCAGCCGCAATTGAAGTTCATCGATGCGTTGTCGAGGGCATCATCGATCTTCGCAAAGTTTCCTGCGACCGTGTTCCAACGGGCTGAGGTGTATGTCCCGAACCACGTCGTGTAGCGGGGGCCAAAGACGCTCCCGGAGAGATACATTCGGGAATCTTGCGAATAATCAGCCGCTGCGTCCCGAGCGGCCAGGATCGTGTTCGCTTGCGTCGAACTGCAGCCAGTGAAGCTGGTCAATCCGCCAGTTGGCGGCGGGGGCTGCGGTTTCTTGCCCTGTCGGCCGTCGACCCAGGAGACTGCCGACTTGGATGTCAGCGAATCACGCTGCTTGAGAATGCCATTGTTCTTGCTGAAGAGATCGAACGATTCGACGGCGTAGCGCACGGTGTAGTAACCGGTCGCTTCCATGTCGTAGTAATCGGCTAGATCGACCGTGGCGGTGACGGTACGGCCGGGCTGAATGACGATATAATCCTTATCGGTCGGCTCGGGGCGTTTGTAGTGCCTGCCGATGTAGTCGACCTCGCGTCCGTCCACACGGACGTCGAAAAGCGGTTCCTCGACGCCGTCGAGGGCGGTGAACCAGCGAAGAATGCGAGCGGCCCCTTTGCCGGTGTTGGTGATCGATACGTCTACCAGCACGGAATCGCCCGAATTGTGCACTTCCTGCTGGAATGCGACTTCGACGTGCAGTGAGCCCTTGGAGCCGGCAGCGAATGCTTCACCGGCAAAGATCGTGATGCCCAACGCAAAAATGGACATCAAGGCGGAAAACCTTTTCATCGACACTATTTCCTCCAGAGATGAATATTGAACAGTCCCGCTCACCAGAATTCGGGGTGGATCCCGGACGGCACACTGGGGGAAAAGCAGGAGATACAGGAGCTTGCTTGCAAGTTGTCGTCTAACTGTCTGAAAATGAACGTTTGAGTTTTATAGCCGAGTTGCGGCGGCCTTGTCAATAATTACGTCACTATCAGCTTTTTGCAAGGCATTTTGACCGTTCCGGCTACTTTTCTTTTATGAACATTTCCTACAACTGGCTGCGGGAGCTAATAGATACCGGACTGACGGCCGAAGAAGCCGCGGCTCAGCTTACCCGCGTTGGTCTAGCCGTCGAAGGAATTCATCCCTTCAAAGATGACCTCGTGCTGGACATCGACCTGACGTCGAACCGGCCGGATTGTTTGTCGCACTTGGGCGTGGCACGGGAGTTGGGCGTGATAACCGGGAAACCGGTGATGACGGACAGACGCAGCCCCGATAGGCTGCCGGACGCACCGTTCCCTTCCATCCTTGCTGCTGACATCGTGAAGATCGAGGACCCGGACCTTTGTTATCGCTTCACGGCCAGGGTCATCCGCAATGTGAAGATCGGGTCTTCGCCGCAGTGGCTGGTGGACAGGCTCGAGGCACTTGGCGAGCGGTCGATCAACAATGTCGCTGATATCACGAATTACGTAATGCTCGAACTCGGGCAGCCGATGCACGCGTTCGATCTGGACAAGCTGGCTGAAAGGCGGATCGTTGTGCGGCGGGCCGCGAACGGCGAGAACATGACCACCCTCGATGAGGTGGAACGTGAGCTGGACGATTCGATGCTTATGATCTGCGATGCGGAGAAGCCAGTTGCCGTCGGCGGCGTGATGGGCGGGCTCGACAGCAGCATCACGGACAAAACCGCGAACGTGCTTCTCGAAGTGGCTTATTTCGACCGCGCGAGCATTCGGCAGACCTCGCGGAAACTGGGGCTCGCGACGGAGGCCAGTTACAGGTTCGAGCGGGGCGTCGATATTGAGAATCTCAAGCGTGCGTCCGACCGCGCTACGGAACTGATCTGCGAGTTGGCGGGCGGCGAGACCGGAGAATTCGTCGATGTCTACCCCACGCGACAGACGCAGAACGAGGTCGATTTGAAGGACATTTCGTCCGCGGTAAAGCGGCTTACGGGCCTGGACGTGCGGACCGAAGAATGCGACCGGATCCTGAACGCACTCGGTATCACATTAAAGGAAGATCCCGAACCGTCGGACATTATTCAGAAAACGTACGTAGCTCCCACATGGCGGCACGATATCGCGATCGAGGAGGACCTCGTCGAAGAGGTCGCGCGACATGCAGGTTACGAGAACGTAAAGGACGAGTTGCCGCCGGCCTACGGCGCCGGCGAGTATCAGGCCACCGAAGTCCGGAAAAAGCTGATCAGGCGAACGCTCGCGGACATGGGGTTCGACGAGGCGATCGGGTACAGCTTTATCGATACTCGGCACGACGGCGTGATCGAGGAAGTGCCGGAGTTGCTGGATGGGAATTCGAACGAGCCCTACGTAACGCTGCAGGATTCCGTGATCGAAGGGGCAGTTCGGATGCGTACGACCCTGGTGCCGGGACTGCTCGACGCCGTAAGGTTGAATTTCAATCATCAGCGGAAGGACCTGAAACTGTTCGAACTCGGACGTGTTTTCTCGACCGGAAACGGTGACCTGCCGAAGGAACGTGAAATATTCGGTATCGTTGTCACAGGCGGCCAGATGAACGAGGGACGGTCGATAGCGATCCGAGATCTGGATTTCTTCGACGCGAAAGGTGCGCTTGAGTCAGCACTTGAGGCGGCCGGTGCGGCCGAAGCCAGATTCGATGCCGAGGATGTAAAGCATCTGCGGCGGGGACAGTCAGCGTCGGTGACGGTCGGCGAGCGTAAAGTCGGGTTCCTTGGGCGTTTAAGTGAGGAAATTGCGGCGAATTACAAATTTAAGCAGCCTGTATATGTCGGTGAGATCGACCTACATGCGGTTCTGGATCAGGCCCCTGAACCGGTTCGCTATTCGCCTCTACCTAAGTATCCTTCGGTGGTACGCGATGTTTCGTTCGTTGTTGATCGCGGGACGGCGTACGAATCGATAACGCGGACGGCAGTCTCGGGAGCCCCTTCGATACTGCGTTCGGTGGATTTCGTCGACGTTTATGAGGGCAAGGGGTTGGGCGACGACGAGCGTTCGCTGACTATCCGTTTTTCATACCGGGCGGATGATCGTACGCTGGTAGAGGAAGAGGTCAACGATGCCCACCAGGCGATCCTGGACAGGCTGGACCAGGTTTTGGGGATCAAGCCGAGAAATTAAGGGGCCTTGTCGGGAACAACTTGAAGTTTCCGGAGAGATTCACCATAATCTGAGTTCCAAACATTTGAGGAATCCCTTTCAAAGCGGAGAAGGTCGAATGAACGGCTTAACGGGAATGGAAAAATTCTCGCACCTCGAGGACAAGATCTATCTTGCGATCGAGTATGCGAAGAAGATGCGCGAAGAAAAGGAAAAGGTCGAGCGCGAACTTTCCGAACTCCGCCGCAATACGCGTGACGTCTTTGAAGAAAAGGCCCGCCTCGAGGAAAAGATCGCCGAACTGATGTCGGAGCGCGACGCTATTCAGCTGAAAGTGGAGGCGATGCTGGACGCCATCACGATCATCGACAGCGACGTCGCCGAAGCGATCGGGAGGCATTCATGATGAGCAGACAACACACCGACGAGCAGACCATACGGGTCGAAATATACAACCAGACTTACAGCATTCGTTCGGACGGCGATAACGAGTACATCCAGAAGCTCGCCGAATACGTCGATCGGAAGATGCGCGAGATCTCTTCGGGGACGTTCACCGTGGATTCGCTAAAGGTGGCGATCCTGGCGGCGCTGCACATAGCGGACGAATATCATCAATTGCAGGAGGCCCAGCATCAGGCCGATATGCAGCTCGCGGCCCGGAGCGCGGAATGTGCGGAGATGCTCGACCGCGTGCTCAAATACCGCGACCATGCTCCGCAGGAAGTCGAAGTTGAGCAGTAGGATCGCCGGCAGTTTTCGATAGTTAAAAAGCGGCAAGTTTTATCGACTCGCCGCTTTTTTCTTTACACTTATTTGCTTATTGCGATCGGCCCGTTGTGGTAGAATATAGTTGGCGAAAGAGGTTACTGCGGAGTTTGTTACTGACGCAATAATAATTGAGCCAACACTTGAATTGAGGGGGGCCGATGCCGGTTCCAGTGCGGATCCTCAAGGGGATCTCGCC
>JAEZJR010000160.1 GCA_023415725.1 Acidobacteriota bacterium | reverse complement strand
TTGACCTCTCCCGTTGCGTGACCGATGTTCGCAGCCATAGGTATGCAAAGTTCAAGCTTGACAGTGATGGGGGTCTGTCAATTCTATTGGACCGCGCGGGAGTGCGTCCGTAAGCCGTTGTACAGACAAGCCTTGCGGGCCTGTTCTTAAAATCCGATGTAATAACCTGCGATGATCGAAACTACAGTTAGCGTACCATAGATCACTTCCCAAACGCCTATCTTCATCGCTTTCATCTTCACGCGGTAGGAGCTCAACCCGTGTATACATCTGGCTGCGAGGAACGCGAACATCCCTACCGTGAGCCACGAAGCGAACCCGATGAGGGCCAGACCGACGATCATCAGGAGGCTTATGAGATGGGATGCTATGGGCTGGGCACGGTCGAACTGCTTGCCCTTCTCGAGAAGAAGGCGGTTGCGGACATAGAGGATGGAGGGGATGAAACGCCCGACGAACACCGCCCAGAGGGCCACTGCAGCAGGCCATCCGAGGCCGCCGGCCAGTGCGATCGCCGCGACGGATGATGATATTGCGACCGCTCCGGTCAATTCCGCCAGCAGGTCGCGGCTCTTTTTCGAGAGGTCGAGCATCGCCTGCTGCACGGCGAGCGGGGCGGCCACGGCGAATGGGTAGAAGACCCACCAGGCGTCCGCGGTCAGGATCGCGCCGATCAGGCCGGTCAGGGCGAGTGAGCCGAACAAGATGACGAACTTCGTTGCCGTGCCGGAAACTACCGGGTTTTTCCGCGCGATGTAGGCCGTTTTGAGGGGCTGGCGGGCGAAGAACGCCCCGATCATGATCAGCGCGATCCAGGGGGCGGTCGCCGAAAATGCCAACGCGCTGCCGACCACGATCGGCTCGAAAAGAAAGCTCCACGAGCCATGCTCGGTGGGCAGGATGATCCGAGATGTGGGTATCTGCGGACGTGTCATAGTTGCTGCGTTTGCCGCCATATATTTATCAGCATGCGGCGGGGTCCGGGTGCTCGAACATGTCCGATGCGTCCTCGCCCGCGCGCGGTTTGACGCAGGCGAAGTCCTTCTCTATCAATATCTTAACTTCGGCCCCGTCTTCCGTTTCCATCCCTACTTCGTCGCCCTTTGCCCAGGCCTCGGCCTGGTGATCGGGCACGATGATGGCGAGGTTTCCGCCATCGAATATCGCCTCGATCCTTACTGCCTCGCGCGGGGACAAGGAATATGCGAAGGGCATCGGGTACAGACTAACCGTCTCCTCGACCAGCAGGCCGCGTCCGACGCGTTCGACCTCGCCCTTGCTCAACCTCAGCCTTATCGAATTTCCGCGGATCCGCAGTTTCATTGTTTTTACGATATTAGATAGAAATTTTCGGCTCCGTGACTTAAGTCACCGAATACGGCGGCCGTAAAACTTAGCCTCGAATCAAGGAGGCATTTTTACCGAATGCAGATGATGTTATCAGATAAGACCGTACGAGAAATAGCACTGGAGAATCCCCTCACCACGCGGGTGTTCGCGGAGTACAAGATAGATTTTTGCTGCGGCGGGCGGATCCCGTTCGCGGAGGCCTGTGAAAATGCGGGTGTCGACCCGTTCGTCGTGGCCGAAAAGCTCAAGCCGATACTTGAGAGCGCGGTGGTTGACGACACCGCAGCCGAGCGGATGGGGCCGTCGGAATTGGTGGATCATATCGTCGACACTCACCACCTTTTCACCACGCGCGAGATCCAGAGGCTCGTGCCGCTGGCCGAGAAGGTCGCGATGCGGCATGGCGATAACCACCCTGAATTGTTAGAGATACGGGATCTGTTCATCGAGCTGGCCGAAGAGCTGACCGTCCATATGAAGAAGGAGGAGCTGCACCTCTTCCCGTACATCACGCAGCTCGATCGGGCCGTAAAAGCGGGCCGCATGGCCCCGATGCCGCCTTTCGGGAGTGTTAATAACCCGGTCCGGATGATGATGTTCGAGCATGATAATGCGGGCGATATCTTACGCAAGCTACGCGAATTATCGGGCGATTACACCGCTCCCGCGGATTCATGCCCGAGCTACAAAGGCCTCTTCGCAGGGCTTGAAGACTTCGAACGCGACCTGCACCGCCACATCCATCTCGAAAACAACGTCCTGTTCCCCCAGGCGATCGAGTTGGAAGCCAAGACCCTCGGGGTCCCCGCCTAAAGAAGACGCAAATGTTGGAAACAAAGGGGGTGTATCGTCCGATACACCCCTAATTTTTTTTAAGGAGGTCAAGGTCGGCAAAGTGAGACCGGTTGAAACCGCGAGATGACAAATGAGAAGCGAAAGGGTAACAAGTGAGACGCAATTGAGACGCGTAAGACCCAAAAGTGAGACCGCAAGGCGGACAATTGAGACGCGCGAGGGTGACAAATGAGACGCGAATGAGACGCGCACGGCCGACCCGAGACGTCTCATTTTGCGCCGTCAACAAATGCGCCGATCGCCGCAACTAGGTTTCGGATGAAACCACCTGCGAACGGCCCCATAAGCGCACCTCCGACAACCCCGATCAATACCCAACCCACGCCATCGATCAAGCCACTGAGCTCGGGGAAACATTCTCCGGTCAACGATTAGGATCCAAATCGCAGAATGGCAGACCTGGCACCGATTTCTCCGCCGAATCATGCGTTTGACCCCAGAGCCTTTAAATTGTTCTAGCCAGTTGATGGATGCGATCAATCACCTCCTGGCTTTCACAATTCTCTTCGAGTCGCGTTAACGCTTGGGCTTCACGCTCAGCTGAGCCGACTTTGTTGTTAATGAGCGTACTTTCACTAATCAACGAATCGATAAGGTGCCAATCCGCGGAGTTCATGATTTCGTTCTCATGCTCCTTTCCAGTACGCAACCACATATCTAAGTCACCTCCGTACCTACTGTATATTTCGAGTTTCGATTTGGTAATCATTGTTGAGTTTAAGGAAAAACGGTGTGGTATGTAATATTGACACCGTTTCGCATCAGTATCGGATACTCGGTCCGGGCCCACACACTCGCAGTTCTTACACCTCCCGAGAAATGGAAAGCATCAGCTGATCCACGTGCGCCAGCGGCGAAACTAGATGAAAGGTCCCGCCATAATGGGTTCGAGACAAATCTAGGTAGCGACGAATTTGCGGCCGTCATCGCCCTTCCGCCGAGAGTCATCTCGAGCGTGCTGCCACCTGTAGATCGAGCGAAATTAGTTGCAGCAGTCATCGCGGCCTTGTCACCCGACCAGAACACGCGGGCTCCCGTTGTGCGGGTTGCTAGTGAGAGCCCGCCTCTATAAAGCCCTACGCCACCCTCCGCTGCCTGAAACGCGATGGCGGTCCACCCGCCCGCCTGGTAAGCGACGGAGCATTCGATACCCGGGGTGTCGATACCTTGTTTTTGGCGGATCCACTGGGGAGTTCCAAACAGGAACGTGTCCCCGAACCCCATCCCGAACGCGATCGGGCCCGCAAGGGCTTCGATAAGGTCCTGCTGCGCCCGCCAAAGCTGCGCCGCGTCGTACGCCCCGTACCCCGAATACCCGAACCCGAGGCCGCTCAAGCCGGACGGATCCGTGAACGTTGTCGGATCGTTCCATACGTACCCGTAAAGGTTGATGTCACCCCCGCCGAACCCGATCGGGTCCTCCGATGCGAACCGGCCGACCTGCGGGTCGTACCAGCGGGCGCGGTAGTACATGAGCCCGGTGGACGGGTCCGTTTCGCGGCCGGTGAACCGGTACCGGGCCGGGAACGCCGGGTTCCCAGCATTCCCGAACGAATCGTAGCCCTGCGTGGCGGTGGGGAGATCGGGGTCAGGCCTGCAATATTGCAATTCCCGAGGGCGATGGAATTCTCTTTTTCGGGCCTGAGAGATGGGGTCTGGCCTGCGATTTCGTGTCCCCTTTGGGATTGGCAAAAAGGATAGGGCTGTTAGTGGAATATTTCAATATTCCACTAACAGCCCCACTGCTTTTTCCCGATCCAGGGTCACTGGAGCGTTGGTGATGTGGTGACTTCACCCAATGTGGCGCGGAGTTGTTGTTCGGAGCCGCTGCGGAAGATGGTTAGGGTTATTTCGGTGCCGGGGGCGAGGCTGGCGATGCGGTTGCGGAGGTGGTTGCTTTCGTTGATGGGTTCGTTGTTGAGGGCGGTGATAATGTCGCCTTCCTTCAGGCCGGCTGAGGCGGCGGGGCCGTTCGGTTGGATGGCGGCGATCGCGACTCCGCGGGGTTCGGGCATGTTCTGCTGCTGGGCGATGTCGGCGGTGACGGGCTGGACCACGACCCCGAGCATGCCGCGGCGGACGCTGCCGGTGCGGATGAGCTGATCCATTACGTTGCGTGCCATGTTCGAGGGGATCGCGAAGCCGATGCCGATGTTGCCGCCCGTCGGGCTGAGGATCTGGGAGTTGATGCCGACGAGTTCGCCGGCGGTGTTGATGAGCGCTCCGCCGCTGTTGCCCTGATTGATCGGGGCGTCGGTCTGGAGGAAGTCTTCGAAGCTCCCATCGGAGAGGCCCGTCGACCGGCCCTTCGCGGAGATGATCCCGGCCGTGACGGTCTGTTCGAGCCCGAGCGGGTTGCCGAGCGCGAGCACCACGTCGCCGACCTCGACCGTGTCGGAATCGCCAAGGTTCAGCACCGCGAGGTCGTTCGCCTCGATCTTCAGCACGGCGAGATCGGAAGGCGCGTCGGAGCCGACGACGCGTGCCTCGAACGAGCGCCGGTCGACGAGCTGGACCCTTATCATCTCAGCCCCGTCGACGACGTGGTGGTTGGTGAGGATGTAGCCGTCGGGCGTGACGATCACGCCGGAGCCGAGGCCGGCCTGCACCTGCGGGGCCTGACGCTGCTGCGGGACGGCGTTGGAGCGGTTGCCGAACCACGGGTGGTCCATGAACGGGAACTGCCGCGGCTGGCGCACCACGCGGGCGGACCTCACCGTCACGACCGCAGGCGATGCACGCTTCACGACGGGCGAATAAGAAATGACCGAACGGCCGTCCGCGTTCGCCGGCATCGTCCGCTCGACCGGGCCCTCGGCCGGTGCGGGCAAAGAGACGGTCCCTTCCCCCATCCGCGAACACCCGCCCGCGATCGCCAACAACAACGCCGCCAACCCGACACGAAACGCTCGCCCGCTTCTCATTTCCAGTCCTGACATAACCCCGAAGTCTATCCCCGAACCCGCCGGGCGTAACGTACGGCCTCGAACGTAAAGGCGGCGGAACTTTCCCGTTCAGAAAATTGAATTCTTTAAAAAGACGGCCCCTGCTCCATCATCGCGAATCTCGGATTTTCTCGCTGCTTATCCAAATTCTCCGATATATGGCATCACTTCGGGCCACGTGACCCGGCGCGTCCAACCGTTCTGCCCCTAATTTTCCTCACCTTATCCCTATGGAACATCGCTTGCGATTTACAGGGTTTGAATGAAACTCCCACCGCTTTCGACGTTCGAATTTTCGAATATATGGGGCGTTATACGGCCCGATCCGGATCCACGCGGGTCAGGCAAACTTCGTGACCGAAACGCTCCGCCGAGATCATTGTGAACCGATCGTGACGGCGACCTGAAAGGTAAGCAGCCCCCATCGAAGCCTCTACTTCCTGTCCGTCGGCGATCAAAGGAGAAGTTAGTTTATGCCTACTTATATCCGCTTCAGGAACTCATTCAACAGATCATTTCTGCTTCTGTTCACATTCGTCCTCTTCGCATGGAATATCGAAGGGCAGACCGGCGTATCCGTGGTCAGCGGCACCGTCGCCGACGCCCAGGGCCAGGTCGTCGCGGGTGCGACGGTGAAACTCGTCAGCGTCGGGCAGGGCGGCGAGCGCACCGCGACGACCGATGCGGGCGGGACGTTCTCGTTCACCTCCCTCACGCCCGGCACATACACTTTGCAGGTGGAGGCGGCGGGGTTCAAGCGTTCGCTGGTGAGGGACGTGCAGGCCCTGGTCGACAAGACCACGACGATTCCGGTCAGCCTCGAGATCGGCGATGTCACCGCCAACGTCGAGGTGACGGCCGGCGGCATCGAGAACATCGTCAACACGCAGGACGCGAGCCTCGGGAACAATTTCGTCTCGCAGCAGATCACGCAGCTGCCGCTCGAGGGGCGCAACGTGGTCGGGCTGCTCAGCCTGCAGGCGGCGGTCACGCCCGACGGTGCCGTCGCCGGCGCACGTCAGGACCAGGCGAACATCACGCTCGACGGAATCGACGTCAACGACCAGCAGACCGGACTGAACATCACCCAGACCCAGGCGTTCGCTTCGGTGCTGAGGGTGACGCCGGATTCGATAGAGGAGTTTCGCGTCACCACGACGAACCCCGACGCCACCAAGGGACGCTCGGCCGGTGCGCAGATCTCGCTCGTCACCAAGAGCGGCACGAACGAGTTTCACGGGAACCTCTTCGAATATCACCGCAACACGGTGACGACCGCGAACGATTGGTTCAACAACGCCGCGGGCAGGTACGTCGCGGATGACATCCCGGTCACGTCCGGTGCCGCACTCGTGGGAGATATGCGTGCCCCTCGGCCGAAGCTGATCCGCAACCTTTTCGGCGGCAGCCTTGGCGGACCGATCATCAGGGACAAGCTGTTCTTTTTCTACAACTACGAAGGGATGCGCGAGGCGAAGGACGTGCCTGCGACCGTGGTGGTGCCGCTGGCGAGCTTAGGAGCCGGCAACATCCGATTCTTCGACACATCCAATACGCTTCGCACCCTCGACGTCGCGACGATCAATTCGTTGACGGACGCCGGCATCCCGGTCGTTGACGTCAACCCGATCGCGCAGCAGATACTCGCCGACGCGGCCGCACGCTACCCGGCGAACATCGGCGGCGGCGATGGGATCAACACGGGCGGATTCAGGTTCAACGCGTCCGTGCCGGTCAAGCTGAACACCCACACGGCGCGGTTCGATTACAACCCGTTCTCCAACGGGAGCCACCAGTTTTCTTTCCGCGGCAACTTCCAGCAGGATAAATTCGGCATCGCACCGTTCCTGCCAGACACGCCGGCGGACACGACATGGAGCCACCCGATCGGCGTCGCGGCCTCGCACACGTGGCTGATCAACAACAGCCTGACGAACCGCTTCAGCTACGGCCTGACGCGGCTCGCATACAGCAACGGCGGCGATTCGAACGAGAACGCCATCACGTTCCGCAACATCTACACGCCGAAGAATTTCCTTTACGCGTTCAGCCGCGTCAACCCGACGCACAACTTCACCGACGACGTCACGTGGGTGAAGGGAAACCACACGATGCAGTTCGGAACGAACATCCGCATCATCCGGAACAAGCGGTCGAACCTCGCGTTCGCGTTCGATAACGGGACGACGAATTTCGGCTACTACACGAACTCCGGCGATGACCTGCTGCTGCCGATCGATGAATACCTCCAGACCAACTACGGCACGCTGGTGAGCGATGCTTGGATCAACTCCGCGCAGTCATCGCTCGTCGCGCTGCTCGGCCGCGTGAATCAGTACACGGCGAACTTCAGCTACGACATCAACGGGAACCCGCAGACGGGCGAGCCGGCGGTTCGCGAATGGGCCACGGAGGAGTACGACTTCTACGCCCAGGACAGCTGGAAGGTCAGTCCCAGCCTGACGGTGAACTTCGGCATCCGCTACGGTCTCAGCCGTCCGGTTTACGAGACGCAGGGGTTCCAGGCGGCGCCGAACATCGCCCTCGATGAGTACTTCCGCCGCCGGAAGGAGGCAGCGTTCGTCGGGCAGAATTACGACGAGCCGCTGATCATCGACCTCGCCGGGCCGAAGAACGGCAAGCCCGGTTTCTACAACTGGGATAAGAACAACTGGCAGCCGCGCATCTCTGCCGCGTGGTCGCCCAACTTCAAGGACGGCTTCTGGGCCAAGGTGTTCGGCACGGAACGCGCTTCGGTGATCCGCGGCGGCTTCGCGATGACGAACGATTACTTCGGCCAGCAGCTCGCCGTCACCTTCGACGCGAACAACACGCTCGGCTTCGTCTCCAACTACACGACCCCGCCGAACAGTTACAACATCCTCGATTGCGATAACCCGAACATCTGTAACCCGGCCCCGCTTCTCACGGGCCTGGGGATGAACATCCGGAACCTGCCGGGGGTGGTGACGCCGGGGCCGCTCGTCTTCCCGCTGCAGAAGCCGCAGGACCTCTCGCTGCAGATCGAGGCATCGATCGACCGGAACGTGAAATCCCCGACGAATTATTCGTGGAACGTCACCTACGGCCGCCAGCTTCCGTTCAAGCTGTACGCGGAAGCGTCGTACATCGCGCGTCTCGGCCGCGGCTTGCTGGCCACGCGCGACGTGATGATGCCGAACAACCTCCGTGACCCGATCACGGGTACGACCTATTACGAAGCGGCGACGCAGCTCGAGATACTCCGGCGGGCGGACACCGATACCGCAGCGATCCCGAATAATCCTTATTGGGATAATCTGTGGGGACCGGGGAACATCGCTGCGGCGTATGCAGCGATCGGCTGCGCCAACGAAGGCCTGACCAACACCCAAGCCGTTTACGAGGCGAGCTTGTTCTGCGTCGGCAACAACGACTGGACGACATCGCAGCTACTGCTCGACCTGTTCAGCGGCCGTCAGCTCTTCTTCCAGAGCCAGTACGGCGCGCTGGATTCGTTCGGCACGATCGCGAAGTCGAACTATCACGCTGGAGCGTTCTCGCTGCGGCAGCGCTTAGGCAGCCTCACGTGGGACCTCAACTACACCTACTCGAAGTCGCTCGACGACACCTCCGGGCTGCAGAACTCCCTCGCGTTCGGCGGTGCGTTCATCCTCAACGCCCTTCGGCAGGAAGACAACTACGCCCCGTCCGATTTCGACATGCGTCACATCCTGAACTTCAACAGCGTGTGGCAATTGCCGATCGGCCGCGGCCGTGCGTTCCTCAACGGGGCTCCGGGGTGGGTCGACGCGGTCTTCGGCGGGTGGCAGCTATCCGGGATCTTCCGCTACAACTCGGGAGAGCCGATGGGCACCGCCAACCGCTACTTCGACAACGCCGGCTGGGTGACCAACTGGAATACGAAGAGCGGCGTCGTCCAGCTCCGCGATATCGAGACGGGCGTCTTCTTCAACGGCGAGGGCGGATTGCCGACGATGTTCGCCGATCCGCAGGCGGCGTTCAACAGTTTCCGCAGCCCCTTCCCCGGCGAGACCGGCGACCGCAATCGCCTGCGCTGGCCGTCATACTGGGTGCTCGACATGGGCCTGCAGAAGCAGTTCACAATGCCGTGGAGCGAGGGCCACAAGCTCGGCTTCAAGTGGGAGGTGTTCAACGTCACCAACACACCGATCTTCACCGGACCGGTCAGCGAGCCGCGGCTCGGGTTCCGCCCCGAAACCCGCACCGACCCCACCGGCTTCGGCGAATTCACCGCCACCAAGAGCAACCCACGCGTAATGCAGTTCGCCCTGCGTTACGATTTCTAACGCCCACGCTCACCGGTGCGGTGCAAAAAAAAGGGACCGGCATTAATGCCGGTCCCTTTCCATTTTGCAGTGATCGGAAATGGATCACTTGTTCTGAGCGACAGCTCTCATTATCGCGTCCTTTTGGGCGGGCGTGATAATTCCTGCTGCAACCCATTGGTCGGTCAGGTTAGACACGGCACTCGTATAAGCGCCGTGGTTCTTTGCCCCGGGGTAGTTGGCGTCGATCAATTGCTGAAGCGAGCAGCCGGTGGGCAGGATCTTGTTCGGAACTCCTGTCTGGCTGAACTTGCCGTTCCCGATGACCACCGTCGGTGAGAGCACCGTTCCCGGGCAGCTATCCACGGAATCGGCAACGCCGTCCGCATCGATATCGACGAGCCCGCCGAACACGCGGATGCTGTCCACGAACCAGCCGTAACCGAAGATGCTCTGGCCGCCGCACTCATCGTTGCTGAATTCCCAGCGGAATTGCACCGACTTACCGTTCAGCCCGAGAGCATCCAGGTTCACGACCGATTTGCCCCAGCTTCCCTCGAGCAGGTTCGTCGGATCGTCCGTGCCCGAGAAGGCTTTCTGTCCAGCCCTCGGGTTATTGTTCGGAGTGAAGAAGGTCCTGTTGTACGGGTTGTAGGTGAACGCCGTATCGGGGACCAGCTCGAAATTACCGCCATCGATGCTCATCCTCAATTGGCCGCCGTCATATCCCGCTTCCGTGGCGACGCGGTGGTCGAACGTCAGCGTCAGGCCGGTAGCGTCGGCAGGGATCTGGATGGAGGGGCTGTTGAGATTCATGAGTCCCGTCTGGTTCCTGGAGCCTACCGCGCAGGAATATGCGGGATCGGTTATGTACGCCGCGTATCCCGGTCTTTCCGGAGCCTCGGCCAGTCCCCAGTTCCTGGCAACCGCCCCGGGCACGAAGGCATTGCTGATCGTCCAGCCGGCGGCACCGTTCTCGAAGTCCTCAGTAAGGAACGTCCTCGGGACCGTGTAGGTGGGGTCTGCCGGCGGGTTCTTCGCCAATACCGCACTCGCACCGCACTGAGATGCGGGTTTACGCATCTCCACCGCGAGCATCGCCTTCTTGACCTGATCGACGTCGTCGGACGTCACGACCTGGCCGCTCGGTGCTCCGGTCCTGAGATCCGCGAGCACCGTCTGGCTGTTCGCGAGATCCAATGCAGACTGCTCGATCGCATCCGCGTGATCGGCGAAGTTGGAATTCGGTACCTGGTAGACGGACTGTGCACGCCAATAGATGTGCGCAGCCTTCGTGAGCCCGATCGCGGAGATCGTCTGTCCGTTGAACGTTCCACCGTCGACTAGAAGAGCGTACGCGTGGTTGGGCACGCCGGAGTTCGTGTGGACACCGCCGTTATCGCTGCCCGGGTAAATGTCGCAGGAATAGTAAAGCGTGTCGGACATTTTGCCCGGGTTACCGTAGCAGGTCGGGTTGTGCATATCCCGAAGTGCGCCGGTAAGGCCGGCCGCGGTGTCGTCTTCGCCTACGAGCCATTTCGAGGAATTGTCCGCGTTGTTGGTGGCCTTGATCGATGCATTCACGACCGTCGCGGTGCGGAAAAGGTTTCCCGTTGCGAGGTTAACGCTGACCGCGGGGACCGTTATCGGCGTCGTGATCGTTGCGTCGTCCGCCATCGTGACCACCGCGTTCGGGCTGGCGCTGCCGGGAACGTTGCCGATGATGACGCCGATCGCACCGGCATCCTGTGCGTTCTTGGTTTTCAGCTTGAAGCCGCAGACGCCCCTATCGACGAAGGCGATCTTGCCGGCCACCGCGGAGGCGTTCGTCAAGGGTGAGCAGCCATCGAAGGTGGTACTTGCGGTCCCGGCCCCATCTTCGTCAGCGTCGGTCGCACGTACTACATCAGACGTGACTCCGGTCGCCGTGTATCCGGGCCCGAAGTTTGCACGGCCGATCGCGTACGGGCCGGCGATAGCCTGCGGGGCATTGATGAAGAATCGGGGAGCCGACGGGGAGAAGATGGAGCAGCTATCGGCAGTTCGCGTAGCATCCCCTTCGGAGTTGCCGATGGAGTCGCGGCCGTTCAGGCGGTCGACGGTCTCGCCGAAGATGTCGGAATATGCCTCGTTGAGTGCTCCCGGCTGGTACGCGTAGATCAAACCATGGGTGCGCTCGGTGTAAGCGTGGCTCCACTCGTGGGCCGTCACGTCGTCGCTGGTCATCCCGTTGCAGAACGAGATGTAAGTCCCGTTCCACGATGCGTTCGGGCAGGAGTAACCGCGATTGAAGATCGAGTCCATTTTCTTGCCAAGCCCGTCGAACGAGTCTCGGCCGAAGGCGTTCATGAAGAAGTCGTAGGTCTCCTTTGACGCGGTGATCATGTTGTCGGCCTCGATATTCCCGGTCGGGAACGCCTGGCCTTCGATCCAGAAGGGCGTGTTCGGGTAAAACGTCGGCACTTGGGCTTGAGCCAGGAACTTGCCGTCGTACGCACGCCTGTCCATCGCGTCGTAGATGCCGGTGACCTGGTCGACGATCTTGTTGCTCGCCGCATCTACGTAGACGAACTCGCGAACGTCGAGATGATTGGTGACCTCGATCTCGTAGGCGAGAAAATCATCTCCGGGGACGCCCGCGGCGAGCCCGGTGCGATATATGTAAAGGCCGTTGTTCTTTGCGGTGAGGGCATCGGTGCCTTTATCATCCGCCACGACCGCGATCGCTGATTCGGCCGCAGCATTCGCGTCGATGGCCGGGGTGGTGTCGACATCGATCTCGGGGACCGCGTTGCCGTTCACGGTGTACAGCTCATTGTTGGCGTCGAAGTGGGTCTTCAGTGCGCTCGCGAAAACCGGAACGCCTTTGTAGAACTGCTTGAAGTTCTGGTGCTTGTTGCCCTGGGAATCGACGGTCTCGCTGTCGAGGCGGAGTTCGACCCCTTCCCGGTCGATGCCGAAGAGGCTCCCGAATTCGCTGAAGAATCGTTTCGATTTTTCCGTCGCGTTCGCGGACCTTCCCAGATCGGAAAGCTCACCGCGCCTGCCGCCGGCGAAGTTGATGAAGCGGGCCGAACCCGTTCCGTTATTGACCTTGACCTCGGC
>JAEZJR010000093.1 GCA_023415725.1 Acidobacteriota bacterium | reverse complement strand
CCTTGATGTGGTCCGTTTCGGGGTCGGCTTTGGCTCCCAACTCGGCGATCTCGCCGTTCACGGTGACCTCGCCCGCTTTGATCAATTCCTCGGCCCCGCGACGCGAAGCGATGCCGGCTTGGGCGATGAGTTTTTGCAAGCGTTCATTCATTCCAGGAACCACCTTTTCGGCTTCTGTAAAGAGTTCGGTTGGCTTCTTCGCATTCGCGCTCAGCGTCTCCGGAATCGTGGAATCTCCCTACAGTCATCTTCTCGCCATCCTTAATGAGTAGTCGAACGGTCCAAACTCCGCTGTCTCCGCCCTCGTAATGACTTTCGAAGAATTCGACCTGATCGAAGCCGAATGATTCGATTCCTGTGCTGAATAGACCACGTAACGACAACTTGATCTCGCGTTGATCACTGTCAACTGTCAGCCAAACACATTCATTTCCCACCGCCGGCCAAATAATGAATACCGGCACAAAAGCAAAAGCTACCAAACCCACAACCACCAGGCCGAAGTAGTCGTGTGAAGGATCGAACCACCTAGACTCGCGGCGACCAACTACCCAGATCAACGCCGAGCCAAAAATACCGAGCAGAATTCCCGAGGCCAATTTTATCGGGCCGGCGAATGGGCCTCCAACGGTGAATGAGCCGCGTTCACCATTCTTCAGCTCGTACTTCATAGAGAAGAGCCAGCCAAGTCCTCGAAGTCCTCGATGGACGGCAGATCCGATAGGTCCTTCAACCCGAATTGGATCAGGAAATCTTTGGATGTTCCGTACATCATCGGACGCCCGACCGTTTCCTTGTGGCCTTTGGTGACGATGAGGCGTTTTTCGAGGAGGGTTTTGATCGCCGAAGCCGATTGCACCCCGCGGATCTCGAGGATCTCAGGCACGGTCACGGGCTGTTTGTAGGCGATGACGGCGAGGGTTTCGAGTGCAGCAAGCGAAAGCTTCGCCGAGGGACGCGTTTTAAGGAATTTGCGTACTTCGTCGTGGTATTCGGTTCGCGTGGCGATCTGCCAGCCCCCGGCGATCTCCCGGATCTGTAGGCCGCCGCCGCGTTCTTCGTATTCTTTCTGCAACTCTTCGACGGCCGCCTGAATGGTTTCCTTGTTCTCGCCGATGATGTCTCCGAGAGCTTTGGAGGTGATCGGTTCGTCCGAGACGAAGATGATCGCCTCAGCGATCGCCATTACCTCGACGGTGGACCGTGCAGGAGCGTCAGGGTCGGGTTCGCCTGAGCCCTCGCTTTCGCCGGGTTCGATCTGTTCGGACTCCTCATCAGTAGGCTCGGTTACTTCTTCCGCTGATGCAGGACCTTCTAAAGCGACTTCGCCGTCAGGGACCTGGGACGCTGCTTCCTCGGCGTCCACAATATCTTCCTCACGCGTAGGCGCGTCGTCCGACTCCACGGCTGCGTCCTCATCATCCTTCGGATCGTCTTCAGCAACGTCGATCTCCGCATCGAACGGGTTAGCCGCTTGTTCGCTCTGTTCTTCGGGTTGTTCGGTTTCCTGTTCGGGCATTTCGCGAAAATGCAAAGAGTAGCAGAAATCGGTGTTTTTATGAACCGGCGGGGGCGTCGACGCGTTTGAGGAAGATATCGCCGAAGGTCTGTTTCTGTACGAGTTTGATGTGGTCAGTACGGACGATCTCCAGCACGGCGATGAACGCCGTAACGAGTTCGCGGCGGTTTTGCATCTCCTCGAACCATGAAAGGATGCTGAGTTCGACTTCCTCGAATATTCGTTTTTTGAGCGCTTTGATCATGTCGGCGAGGGAGATCTCCTCGCGTTCGATCTCCATCTGCACCTGGTCTTTGTGGCGGGCAACGATCTTTTGGAAGACGTTGAGCAGGTCGAAGACGGTCGCGCTGATCTCAGCGTTATTGTCATCCGATTCGATCGAGCCGCGGCGGAAAACAGCCTGCTCGACGGTGGACCGCTCGTAGAGCATCTGAGCCGCGGATTTGTACTTCTCGTATTCGAGAAGCTGGTCGACGAGTTCCTTTCGCGGGTCTTCGAGTTCTTCTTCCTGCCCCGGAGCGAGAGGGTCGCGCGGGAGGAGCATCTTCGATTTGATCTCGATCAGAGTTGCCGCCATGACGAGGAAATCCGCCGCGACGGAAATATCGAGACTTTTCATCAGGCGGATGTAACGCAGGTACTCGTCCGTGATCTTTGAGATCGGGATGTCGAATATGTTCGCCTGCTCCTGTTTGATGAGGAACAGAAGCAGATCAAGCGGGCCGGCGAATTCGCCAAGCTTCACCTTCAATTCATCGCGCGATTCGGCGACGATCTCGGCGGTTTCCTTGTGGAAATCGAATACGAATTGTTCCGGCTGCTGGTCCATCAAATGTACTTCGTTTCGCGAAGGTAAATAATATAGTCGATCTTCGGCGGGTCAAACCCTTCCTCGCGAAGTTTTAGCATAACGTTTCCGCGGTGGATGGACGAATGCGTGAGGACGTGTGTGAGCATTTCGCGGAAGGTATTTTCGTAGGGGATCCCCTCACTGGTGCGGTACCTGGCAGTGATATCCAGACCCTCTTCGTCGAAGCGGCGGAGTAGTTTTTCGTAGGCCTCGGCGGTTTCGCGGGCAAGCGTGCCGCACTCCTCTAAGGTGAGTTCGGGCCAGAAATCGAACCCGGTCGAGTCTTTGCCGTAGAGCCGTTCGTAGTATTCCTTTTCGGTGGTAAGCAAATGGGCCAGGATCTGGCGGCAGCGTTCGGAGCCTGAGCTTTTTACGGCGACGAGGATCCGGCGATTGGCCCAGTCGTTGTAGTCGAAAAGATGACGGAGGTGGGCCACGGATTCCATAAACGCTTAGAGTTCAAGCTTTAGCTTGTTATTGTTTTCACAAATCGATTCGAATCAACCGGAATCAAGCTAAAGCTTGAACTCTGAACTATTCGACTGCGTGGCGTTTCAAATCCTCCAGACTAACGACTGTGAGAGCGGCTTCGTGGGTGGCTTCGAGATAGACGCGAGGGGCCATACCGGCTTCGAGAGCTTCACGCCAGCGGAGCATGCAGAGGCACCATTTGTCACCGGCGTTCAACCCCGGGAAACCGTATTGCGGCATAGGGGTCGAGAGGTCGTTCCCGGCAGCCTTGGAAAAGGCCAGGAATTCGTCTGTCGCCTCGATGCAGACGGTGTGGCGGCCAAGGTCATCGACGCCCGTGCGGCAGTAGCCGTCGCGGTAGAATCCGGTCATCGGATCGAAGCAGCAGGGTTTCAGCTCACCGCCGAGCACGTTCTTTGGCTTCGGCATGTGCCCGTTGCCGTTTCCGTTCGTGATGCTCATTAAGGGTTATTTTTACCACAGTGCGCACGGAGAGCACAGAGGACGGAAAGATATGGGCTTTCACTGCCTTGCAGGGGAGGTTCGGCGATCGATCGAGATTACCGAATAAACTCTGAGGTCTCCGTGCTCTCCGTGGTTAACTCTCCCGAATCAACTCGAGAGCTTTTTCGGCGGGGCGGGCGATTACGGCGCGGTCGCCGACCTCGACGATCGGGCGGTTGAGCAAACCGGGGTTCGCGGCGATCGCGGAGAGTATCTCCGATTCGGGTGAATCTTCGCTTAGGCCGAGTTCCTTGAATTGGGGCTCCTTGGTCCTGAGCAGAACGAAGGCCGGAACGTCGAGTTTTTTGAGCAAGCGTTCCAGCTCGGTTTCGCCAAGCGGGTCGATGAAGTAATTGACCTTGTCGTAATCTATGCCGTTCTCACGGAACAGCGTGGCCAGATTGCGGCAGGTCGTTCAGGTGGGCTTTTCGTAGACGGTTATTTTCTTCATCACGGTAATTGGAACGGACCTAATTTATCGGAAGTTTCCGGCGGCAAGCATGACATCCTATCGGTCAGGCTTCGCTCGCCGAAAGGGCCTCCTCGCGGCGGATCAGGACGTTTTCATCCGAAACAGAACGCTTGTGGAGCATCGTCGCTATGCCGATGCTGCAGAGGATGATCACGATGCTCAGGTAACCGGTGACCTCGTAGTGGTCGATCCGGTTGTCGGGGAGTTTCACGACGATCAGTCCGGCGATCACGGAAGCGAAGCCCACGAAGATCTGCTGCACTGATGAGTTGAAGCTCATGAAGCTTCCGCGGCGTTCCGGCTGCACGACGTGGGTGACCATCGCCTGTGCGGGGATGAACCGGCCTGAGGAAACGATGAACCAAAGCCCCGTGATGCAAAGCACCAGGTAGAACGGGATGTGAGGGAGGTTGGTGATCAAGGCTATCAGCGGCACGGCCGCGAGCACTAGCAGAACGAACAGCCTGTATTTACCGATCCGGTCGGCGACGCGACCGAGGAGCGGCGACGTGATCATCGTCAGAGTTCCGCCAACCATGTAAACGAGCGGTGTTTCCGTCTTGGAGAACCCCATATTGAACTCCAGGAACGGATTGATGAACGGGATGATCATGAAGTGCCCGAGCATCAGGCACGCCGTCAGGGACAGGGCGTACACCTGGGCACGGTTGCTCAGCACGTCACGCACGAGTTCGACGGGGCCGACCTTTTCGCGGCGGTCGGCGCGGATGTGGCCCTCCATCTTCGGGAGCAGCTTTATAAGGAACGGGATCAGGAGAACCCCGAGGATCACGACGAAGTAGAAGGGAGCGTGCCAATTAAATAGATTCGCGATATAGAGGCCGAACGGGACGCCGAATACGGAAGCGGCCGAAAATGCAGCCATGATCATCCCCATCGCCGCACCTCGGCGTTCGTAGGGGACGAGGTCCGCGACGATCGAGAGCACCTGGGCCGCGATCAACCCGCCGAACATCCCGGCGACCACCCGCGACGCAAGCAAAAACTCATAAGCCGGGGCCAGAGCGCAAAACAGGGTTCCGATCAGAAAGCCCGCATACGCGAACATTAAAACCTTCTTCCTTCCGTAACCGTCGACAAAAAATGCCGCGAGGAATCCCGAGATACCTGCGCTGAAGGTGTAAGCCGCGACCAGCATCGAAAACTGCTGCGAGCTGATATCGAAATACGGCATCAGGTAATTCCCCAGCGGCATCATGATCATGAAGTCCATGATGTGCGTGAAATTCAGCACCGCCAGCAGCAGCAATATCGTTTTTTCCTTTACTACCATTTC
>JAEZJR010000088.1 GCA_023415725.1 Acidobacteriota bacterium | reverse complement strand
CTGCTCACTTTGACCAGCGTCCATCAGGCGAAGGGGCTGGAATGGAAGGCAGTGTTCATCATTTGGGCCGCCGAGGGCAAGTTCCCATCGCCGCGTTCCCTTCGCGAGATCGACAGCGAGGAGGAAGAACGCCGTCTCTGGTACGTCGCTCTCACCCGCGCCAAGGACGAACTCTACATCACTTACCCGCTCCTCATGACCGACTTCAACCGCCAGACGGTCCTGCAGAAACCCTCCCGCTTCGTCACCGAATGCCCGCCGGCGCTTTTCGAGATCTGGAACCTGGAAGAAGAAGACCCGCTCGCATCAACACCACCACTGATCAGCACCGCGCAGGATGACTACATCAACTGATGTGGTGCTGGACTTTACACCCTGCCCGCGTCGCGCGTGATCAACTTAATTTTTTCCAGAAAGCTGGAAGCTGCCGGCTCAAAACTGGTAGCTGTTTCGAAAAATGTTTTATCAACAGCTCACAGCTCCTAGCTTTCAGCCGCCAGCCAAACGGGGTCTACTGCTTAACGTTTTCCCGCCATTAAATGCTAATATTTCCCTCGTAAACCTAGTACTCTCCGCCTCTTTAGCCCAAGACCTGGATTATGAAATATTGCCCGACTTGCGAGACCCGTTACGACGAGGACATTCTGCGTTTCTGCATGAAGGACGGCACGCCGCTGCTTGATGAAGCGGAGCCGAACTTCATCGAGATGCCGAGCGAGAGCCTCGACGTGCCGCAAGTCGAGGCGGACGACCCGTCGGAGGTCACGGTCATTCGGCGGAACGGTCCCGTGCCGCCTCCGCCGCCGGTCGAGCCCGAGGTCGAAGACTTCTCGATCAGCGAGGAGCCACATCGGCCCACATCGGCTCAGCGCATCGTCGTCCCGACATTCGAGGAACGCCAGCGCCAGGAGCGCGCCCGCGTGGCGGCGCAGTATCGGCATCCGCCGAGGAAGTCGAACACGGTCCTGGTCGTATTCCTCACGATGATAGGCACCGTTTTCGTACTTGGCATCGGGGCCGCCGGGTTTTGGTTCCTGCAGCGCGGCAGTTCCACTTCGAACAATAGTGCGAACCTGAACGCGAATCAGAACGCGAACGTCGGGCTGAACACGTCTTTCGATTTCAACCTCAACGGGAACTTCAGCACGCCGGTCACGAACTCGAACACCGACTTCAACACAAACACGAGCACGCCGACGCCGACACCGCGCCCGAGCGCTACTCCGACGCCGCTGCCGACAGCCACGCCCGATGAGGAACCGGAAGTGACGCCAACCCCGCTGCCGTCGCGTACACCGATCCCGACTCCCACGCCGATCGTCATCCGCCCGGGTTCGTCTCCGACGCCTCCGCCGGCATCGACCCCGCGCCCGACGCCCCGCGTCACCCCGCGCACGATCATTACCCCGTCATCAAACAGGCCGTGACGGAACTCTAGATCCTTATTCCCAAGCAAGGGCCATCTCGACCGCCTTTCGCGGATCGACGACGCCCCATCCTTGGCGGTCAACTTCGTAATGCGGCAGCCGTTCGGCCGTTTTTATGAGGATGGATTTGATGTTCTGAGGAGTGAGTTTCGGATTCGCTTCCAGCATCTGAGCAACAAGCGAGGAAACGATCGGGGAGGAAAACGACGTCCCGTCTACGTATTTGTAGTGCTTCGTGATTACGTTCTCGCGGCGGATCTTCAGGGTGATGATCTGGCGTATCGAGTGCACGGGACGGTCGAGAGCGGCATCAAGTTCGCCGTCCACGCCCGCGTTCTTTTCGATCATCGAATGAAGCTGATCGTCGTCGGCCGCGTCGAGCTTTTTCAGCAGGTCGGCCTGCTGGGCTGTCGGCGTGTTCGGCAGGATAGGGGCCGGCACCCATATCGACGGAGCTATCACCTCCGGCTTCTGCAGTCCGTCAACCGTCGGCCCGTAAGATGAGCGGTACATGCCGCGCTTGGCGCGGTTCATCGAGTTGTTATCGTCCAGCCCGCCGACCGCAATGCAAGAGGGAGCGCTCGCCGGCGGCACGACCGGGTGGTTAGGCATGTGCCCTGCGTTCCCTACCGCGCAAACGACCGTGATCCCCTGACGCGTACATTCCTCCACCGTTTGCGATAGCGGATCGTCGATGTAAGACCGCTCTTCATCGCCGCCGGCGGAGATGTTCACCACGCGGATCCCGTACTTGTCCTTTTTCTCGAGCACCCACTCCAGGCCCGTGCGGATGTCGTCATCGGTGATCCGCCCCGTTCGAGCGAGCTTCACCAGAACGACGTCGGCGTCCGGAGCGAGCCCACGGTAAAACCCGTTCGAAAGCGAACCGTTACCCGCCGCCACAACCGACGTCATCATCCCGTGCCAGCTCGCAACATCCGGCTGGAAGAGCGAATCGAGCCGACCGTCCCCGTCCACCAGGCTCCGGTAAGCGACGATGCGGTTCCTCGGGCTGGTGAGGTCGACGTGCGGATAAAATCCCGAATCAAGAAACGCGATCGTCACGCCCTTTCCGGTGAACCGCTCATCCGCATCCAGCCGAAGCGGCGTCGAGAGCACGTGCGAGCCGTCCTTCTGCACGGCCGCGTCACGGATGATCTGGTCCTTTGCCCGCTCGAACGTCCGGAAGCAGCGCGGGCACACACCCTCGACCTCCCCCTTGTCAGGGGCATTGGCCCGGATCAGGCTTCGCAGGTCTTCAGGTGAAGATTCAAGGGAAACGAATCCTTCGCCGGTTTCCCTCGAGCAGACAGGGCAAGTATCGCCGCCCGCTACGGTGTCGGAAACGAGTGAGGGGCGGTCAAATTGTGCTGATTCGTGCAGGGACACTGGGGCTTAAGTTTTCCACAGCGGAAAGCTAAAATCAATGCAGGTTCGGATCACGATGAATAACAGGAAATTAGGATTGGCACTCTCCGGCGGCGCGGCCCGCGGTTTCTCGCACGTCGGCGTGCTGAAGGCGTTCATCGAGCACGATATCCCGATCGATCTGATC
>JAEZJR010000073.1 GCA_023415725.1 Acidobacteriota bacterium | reverse complement strand
GACCAGATCATCGAGAACCAGGGCGAGATCTACACCAACCAGATCCCGCAGGCCCTAACGACGGTCATCTCGCAGCGGCAGGCTTCGGTCCAACCACAACAGCCGCAACCGAGCAACACCCAGCCGCAGAAGTAATATTTCTGTCCTGGCCTTTTGAACTAAAAAGCGGTTACCCCGAGGTGCCGCTTTTTTTATTGCAGCAAAGCGGAAGCGCGTATATTAGAAACATGTTCAGATCCTTTTTCTTTTTGGTTTCTTTGGCCGCCCTGATCGGCACCGCATTCGGTCAGACGGCTGCTCCCCCGAGGGTGGACGGGCAGCAGAAACTTTCGATCGTGCTCGCGCGGAAGCTCGATATTCTCTCCCCTGGTTCCGTTTCCCAGGAGAACAGGGCCAAAGCCTATTCCAAATTCCTCGAAGGCCAGCGGTTCTATTGGCTGCTCGGCAATACTCGCCGCAACCGTTCGCAAGCCGCCTATCAGGCGAACGTAAAGGCATCGCGCGATGCCATTATCGCCGCACTGGAACTGAACCCGCACGTCGCCGAGGCCTACACCATACTATCGGAACTCGCGATCTCGGCACCTCCAAACGACATTGACGAGGCACTCGATCTCGCGAAACTCGCCCTTCGGGTCGACAAGGACAATTACGGAGCGAGGCGGATCGCGGCACGTTTGTTCACTTATAAAAGCGGGCTCAGCACACAGACGCTCAATCCTGAATTCACGCCGCAAGCCGTCGAAGCGTGGAAAGGCCTGACCGAACTCGACCCGCGCAACGCCGAAGCCTGGGCATTTCTCAGCCTGTTCTACGAAAAGACCTCGAAACAAAAGGAGCGAATCGACGCACTGCAGAAATGGGTCGCGGCCGCTCCGCCGCTCGAATCGCAGTTCTTCCAGCGGATCACCGGGGGGCGCGAGTCCCTGACGGCCGAGCACGCCACGCTCAAACTCGCTGAAGCCCTGATGGAGGCTGACCGCACCAAAGAGGCGATCGATCTTCTCAGCCAGATGATCGCGGACGACCCGGACAATCCGATTGCCGCGGAAATGCTGCGCGATGCCGTTTCTTCTGCAAAGGGGGCAAGCTCCGATGCGGCTGTCCAGGCTCTCCGGCAGGCGGTTTACGCAAATCCCGCCAATATTTCTCTAGCCTCACTTCTCGCTGATCTTTACGTCGACGGAGGAAAGACGGCTGACGGAGCGAAAGTACTGCGCGATGCCGCCGAAAAGGCCTCGGATAAAGCGGTCGCGGGCACGTATTTCGTTCTGCTGGGCGATTTGTACGAACGGGCCGGTTCGCACACGGAGGCGATCGGTAATTACGAAAAGGCCCTCACCGCGCGCGGGCTCCGCGACGCTCAAAACGTCGCGGATGAGGATCGCATGTTCCTCACCCAGCTATTCCAGCGGATGATCAGGTCCGCAAAGGCGGCCGGACAGGGCACCGCCGTCAAAACCATCCTCGACCGGGCAAAGAAAGCCCTTGGTCCCGAAGACGATTTCGCCGACCGCGAGCTTATCTCGATATATCGCGAGGAAGGGAAACGCTCGGAGGCTCTCACCGTTGTCCGTTCGCTGCGGACCAGGAACCCGCGCGAGGATGGTTTGGCCAGGCTCGAAGCCACCCTTCTGACCGAACTCGGACGCGTCGACGAGGCGGTCGCGGGATTTCGCTCGCATATGGCGGAACGTGCGAAAGCCGGCCAGGTCGCCGAGTCGGACAGTTCGGTAGATCCGAACCGTATAGTCATCGGTGCCGCGCCGGTGGATGAATTCTCGAGCCTTCTTTTCATCTCGCAGCTCTACACACAGGCAAGCCGCACCAAGGACGCCATCGAGGCGGGTAATGAGGCACTCACAGCCGCCCGCGGCGTCGAGCGGCGGCAGATCGCACAACTTACGATCGCGAGCGCTCAGCAGATGGGCGGAGACCACGCCGGTGCGGAGGCGACCCTCAGGGCGATCCTGAAAGAATCGCCCGGTAATCCGATCGCCCTCAATAATCTCGGTTACTTCCTTTTGGAACGGGATGAAAGGTACGAAGAAGCGTTGAAAATGATCCAGGAGGCACTGAAGGTAGATCCCACCAATCCGTCCTACCTGGACAGCCTCGGGTGGGCCTACTTCAAGCTCGGCAAATTCGCCGACGCCGAGAAATATCTAAAGGAAGCCGCGAAGTTCGATTCGCTCTCGTCGACCATCAACGAGCACCTCGGTGATGTTTACCAAAAGCAGGGACGGGCTGATGAAGCTCGCCGTCAATGGCAGAAGGCCTTAGAGCTTGCTTCCGAGAAGTCGGACGTTCAGCGGATCAAAGGAAAACTCAAATAAGAAGAGCGGCCGTTTGGCCGCTCTTTCAATTTTACGGTTTGTCAGGCGTCGGTGATGGAGCAGGCTCCTCGCCGCGCTTTTTCAATTTCGGCGGACCGCTCGGAGCCCCACTCGAACTCGAGCTTCCGTCGTTCGCGGCGTCGTTGTCCGGAGCATCCGGCTGCCGCTTCCTCAGGGTCGGCCGGCCCGGGTCGCCCTCATCGATGTCCGTCGTGACACCGGCCTTGGCGTTCGTTAGCCGCAGCAGGTGGGCTTTGACACGCTGGAACTCCGAGGTGCTGATGACATACTCCTCTTTCTCCGGGAACCGGGCGACGAGGCCAAGACTTGAATCGCGACGGTCGAGAGACTGCGGATGCGTCGAGAAAAGCTTCTGCAGACTGCCCGCCTTCTTCTTGTTTTGGGACGCGAGTTTCTCGAACATCGTCGACATCGCGGTGGGATCGTAACCGGAGGCATAGAGGTACTGAACGCCTAGCGAGTCGGCTTCCATCTCGGCCCCACGGGTGAACTTCAGGCCCGCAAGCCCGGCGAGAATACCCCCGCCATTCTGAAGGACCGTGCTGACGATCGGCCCGCCGAAGATGATACCGGCAAGAGCTCCGTAGTTTATCAGCGTCCCTTTGCCCTGGTTCTCCATGGCGTGCCGGGCAGCGACGTGCGCGATCTCATGGGCCATCACGCCCGCGAGTTCCGCTTCGTTATCCGCCGCCAGGATCAGCCCCTTGTTCACGAAGAAGAAGCCGCCGGGCAATGCAAAAGCGTTCACCTCGTCGCTATCGATCACCTTGATCGTGAATGGGATCTTCGCGTCGGAATGAAGCACCACGTTCTGGCCCACCCTGTTCACGTATTCCGTGATGATCGGGTCATCCACCAGTTTCGCCTGCTGTTCGACCTCCATCGCCAAACGGCGGCCGAGGGCGATCTCTTTGTCCTGCGAACCGCCGAGCCAGCCGAAGAATTTGTCGGTCCCGTCGTTTATCTTTCGCTTGCCGATCTGGTTCGGGTCCTCTTTGGTCGAAAGAGGCTTCTTGGCGGAAGTGGTTGGGGAAGGCTGGGCCTTCGGCTCTTCCTTTTTCTTCTTTGCGTTTTTGTCCTTATCCGTGGCTGCGGTTTTAGCTTTATCCCCGTTCGTTTGGGCGATCGTCGGCAGC
Organism: Acidobacteriota bacterium; assembly: GCA_023415725.1. Lineage (GTDB taxonomy): Bacteria > Acidobacteriota > Blastocatellia > Pyrinomonadales > Pyrinomonadaceae > OLB17. The sequence goes on along the minus strand of JAEZJR010000073.1, from coordinate 4,853 downwards.
GGGGCGAGAATATACGAACCCGCAAGAACCGACGCCAAACCCAGGGAAATCACGGACCTTCTGATCTTTTCTGCGTGCACTTGGTGCCTCCAAAGCCTGAGCTTTACGTGTGTCTTTGATTCTAATACCTGTAAATACGGCAAAGCAATGCCTTTTGGATGCTCTCCCGGGGAAAAAAGTTGCGCATCTCCGCCGCTTTTTTGCTGATTTTGCCAAACCGGTCATACCGGCATAAAAATCTTTAATTTAATGCCGCGCGATGCTAGAATATTGAGGGTTTTGGCAGATCGCCGGGGCCGCTCCTAAGTTTTACCGCACTTCAAAATTCACTCGGAACACTACCCATCCTCCCGGTAAGATGAAACGCATCCAGGAAAAGGTCAAAGACTTAGTTGAGGTCCGCAAGCTGTTCAGCTTGCGGGATTACGCCGGAAGTCCGGCGGAAACACTCGCAGCCTACCACTTTACCGACGCCACGGCGGAGCTGATGTCCAAATGGCTCGACCGTGTAAGTTCGCTCCAAAGCGGTGAGGGAGTGGCGTGCGCTTTGGCCGGTTACCGAGGAGTTGGGAAGAGCCATTTCCTTGCGACGCTGGGTGCCATAGCCGGAATGCCGGACCTGCGGAATAGGATCTCGGACGCCCACGTCGCCGCCAGTGCCCAGGGCCTGTTACGCCGACGGTACCCGATAGTCAGCGTCCGCCGCGGTACCGAGGCTTCGCTTCTCGACGAATTCCGGGTCGGCGTAGCGAAAGCGTTCGGTCTGGACGCCTCCGAGATGCCGACGAAGATAATGGACATCGTCGGCCTCGCGAAGTCCCGCGCCGGCGATCTGCCGCTGCTCATTCTGATCGATACAGCGGCGGAGAGGGAATCAAGGGTTACAAGGGACGACGGGCCATTACTGGCCGAGATCGCCGAAACGGCGAAGTTGACCAACGCCCTCGTTGCGGTCGCGCTCGATGACGATATCGCCGGGGCTGACGGAACGAACTCCGCCATCGTCCGCTCCTTCACGATCGATTACCTCGATCAGGACCATCTCTACAAGGTCGTAGATTCCTTCCTCTTCCCGAAGTACAACCAGCACCGCCACGTCCTTCACGACGTGTACGAGTACTTCAGGGGAGTCATGCCTTCCTTCCGCTGGAGCGAGCAGAAATTCACAGCGCTTTACCCCCTCCATCCGGTCATCCTCGAGATCGCACCGTTCGTACGGCTTTTCGTCCAGGATTTTGCGCTTTTGAGCTTCGCTTCGGAGGCCGGAGAGCGGATCCTCGGACGCCCTGCGAACTCGCTGATCGCCCTGGACGAGGTCTTCGACAGCGCCGAGAACGGCCTTCGAAAGATCGACGACCTCAAGGAAGCATTCGCCGCGTACGACCGGCTGAACACCGAGGTCGTGGCGAAGATCCCTGTCCTTCAACGGCTCCAGGCCAAACTGATCCTCAAGGCACTATTACTCTTATCTCTCGACGGACAGGGCACCACGGCGGCCGATATCACCGCCGGGATGCTCATCTACGATGAGAAGGACTCGCAGAAGGCGTACCGAACGGTCGAGGAGATCATCAGGATGTTCGCGGCCGCCCTGCCGGACGACGTGCGCGTTCATTCGGACGACGGCGGCGAGATCCGTTACGGATTAAAAGTATCCAGCAAGGACCGGCTGAATACAGAACTCGACGATGCTGCGGCCAAACTCGACCCCACGATCGTCGACGGCATCCTGCACCGGCTCCTTCACGAACGCTTCGCCGACAGCACATTCTACGCGTACGATGGCAGCCCGAAATCCACGATGGAGTGCCATCTGACCTGGCGAGGCGGGGTCCGTCGCGGGAAGGTGAACTGGGGCGTTACCTCGAACGAGGCGGTGGAATCGGACTTCCACGATTGGGAGGTTTTCGTCGATCTTAAAGGCGTCGCTGAAACTTTCGCAGGCGAACCGACCGATATCCCCAGAGTGATATGGAGGCCGGCCGCACTGCGCCGTGACGAGACCGAGGCGATCCTGCGGTATCACGTCCTTTCCACGAACGCCGGGATACGCGAGAACTTCGGGGACATGGTGCGGGCGTCGCTTCACTCGAGCACCGTCGTGATGGCGCGCATCGTCAACCGGATATTCCTCGATGACGGCCGTCTCGTGATCGATGATTTCGATTACAACTTCAACGACGACGCCCGCGTTGCGTCCACTTTGTCCGAGCTATTTTCCACGATGCTCGAGCCGCTTTTCGAGGTCCGGTATCCCCAGCATCCGTACTTCCTGCGCAGGCTCGGCGTAGGCGAGGTTGCGTCGCTTGTTTCCGATCTTTACAGCGGATCGCGGCAAAGGCATGCTGAGGTCCAACAACTCGCCCAGACCTTCGGGCTTCCGCTGGGGGTCGTGAAACTCAACGACGGTATTTACATCCCGGAAACCGAGGAGCGGCTCGCCGTGCTCCCTCCCGTCGAAGCGATCCTCAAATTATTCGAATCCACCCGCACACCCGCTCTCGCTGACGTTTACAAGGAGCTGAAAAAGCCGCCGTACGGCTATGTAAGGGAAGCTCAGCAACTGATCCTCTCGGCGATGGTCTCGCAGCGGATGATCGAGTTCGTCACGTCCAAGGGCGACCGTATCAATTCCCGCTCGCTGGACTTGAAGATCATCTGGGACGATATCGTCGGGATCGCCCTCGCCCACGAGGGGACGGCCCCTTCTAAGCACCTCAGCCAATGGGCGAAGGTGTTCGTCAAAGGCGAATTCAAATCATTCGCTGATAAAGCAAGTTGCGAAGCTCTGGAGAACGGCCTTAAAGCCTGGCTCGCCGCGTGGGACAAGGAGGCCGTTCTTGAACGTTTCGACCGCATTCCGGCTGAAGCGATCAACACATTCATTTGGAAGCGGGCCACTCGCGCCGCCAACTCACTCGGCTCGACAGCGGCGAGTATCAGGTCATTCCTCGGAAACAAGATCGGCCTCGAGGACTGCATCTCGCGAATATCTGAGGTATTCCTCAACGACGTCGAGAACTTCACCCGCTGGGAGAAGGAACTCGAGCCCGTCGCGGCCTTCGTCAACGGTTACGATCAGTCGGCGGAGGTCGAATACTACGTCTCGGTCGCCGAATACACCCGCAATGCCGATGCGGAGAACGCCCGTGATTCTTTGGAACTGGTGCTGAAGGAATTTCAGATGTCCCCCAACGACGAGCGGCTTCGGAATATCGGATACCAGTGGGCAAAGTTCCATCGTCTCTATTCCGAAACCTTCATTTCCGCTCACGACTCCGTGATGCGTTCGCACCAGCTTCATTCGCGAGTTAACGACGTTTTGCGCGGCGACGATTGGTGGGAATTTCAAAACTTGGTATCGGCCTTGGGTACGGGAAACGCCGAAACTTCTATGGTCTTCCGCCTCGTCGAGATGGCTCGCGACCTCAGCTGCAAAGCCCACACCGCCGAACTTCTCAAAACACAGCCGAATTGCGAATGCGGATTCTCGCTTTCGAGGGGCAAGGAGTGGGAGTCTATCGACAGTGACCTCGACGCGGCACTGGCCAACGCTCTAAACAGCCTGAAGGCTCGTCTCGCGGACGACCGCTCAGAACTCATTTCCGAGATCACCGCACGCATCGAAACCGAAACCGACCCCGAGGTCAACGGTGCGGCCGTGGCCCTCATCGCGGCCTTGGGTAACGGTTCGTTCCCGGTAAGGTTCCCTCAGGAGCAACTCGCCCTCCTTCGTGAATCTATAAAGGCGGTTCGATTGCGACGCGAACAGGACACCCTTAACGCTGACGACGCGATAGAGTCGGTCGAGGATTGGTTCTCAGATGCACCGAACGCCCCGGAGGCCGTCAGCGTCAGCTAAACCGCACTTTTGCAAATCGGCCCGCCGGACGTTATTTTTACCGTCGTGCAAAGCATTTCGATCATTGGTGCCGGCCGCGTAGGCGGAGCCCTCGCCATCGCCCTCAACCGCTCCGGGTACACGATCGATTCGGTCTATTACCGCGGTACCAAGTACCTCTCGGCACTCAAAGACACCCTCCCGCCGACTACCCGTTTCGAGAACAACCTAAGAAGCAACCTACCCGCGAGCGATATACTTTTCATCGCCTCCGGCGATCCCGACATTCGCGGTATTGCGGACGACGTCGCAAAACTCTCCAGCCTTCCCAAATTTGCATTCCATACAAGCGGGTCGCTTTCCTCGGCAGAACTAAGCTCACTCAGCGAAAAAGGTCTCCGCACAGGATCGATTCATCCGCTCGCCGCCGTGAGCGATCCTATCGCCGGTGCCGAACGTCTCCGCGGCGCATTCTTTTGCGTCGAGGGGGATGAAGATTCAGTCAATGTCGCCGAGGAACTCGCCCGTGCCGTCGGCGGAAGACCCTTCTCGATCCCGTCCGAATCGAAACCGATATATCATGCGGCCGCGGTAATGTCCGCCGGGCACGTCGTTGCATTGCTCGACGCGGCTATCGAAATGATGACGCACTGTGGCCTTTCCACGGACGAGTCGCGAGAGATCCTGGTCCCGCTTGCTGCCGGTTCAGTCGAAAATCTCAAAGACCGCCGTCCGTCAGCCGCACTCACTGGACCCTACGCCCGGGGCGACGTGTCCGCATTGTCCCGACATCTTTCGTCTTTCGAGGATGCCCACGTAGGAAACGAGCTTCGAAACATCTACCTCGATCTCGCCCTCCGGTCGGTCGAACTAATGTCAGCGGAAGGCCGGCGGCTCGAAACCCTTCGCGAAGCCATTCTTATAGCTAAACAAAGGGGCGAATGATAAAATGTAGTTATCGATGACGGAGACGAAAGACGAATTCGCGGCCGAGAAGGAGATCTTCAGCGAG
>JAEZJR010000063.1 GCA_023415725.1 Acidobacteriota bacterium | reverse complement strand
CCGCAAAAATCGCGCTTCGGGTGCTTTGTGTAGCGCGTTCCACAACAGATTTCCACAGGGGTTGTGGAAAAAATGGTCAGCTTTTATGGCGAAAGTGGTCAGCCGATTCGGGCGGTTTCGGCTGACCACTTTCGGGTTTGTTGTCGGAGCTCCGTTCTCGCGCCGGAAGTGGTGATTTGGTGGAGTTGGCGGAGGTATCCCCTCTCGTCCTTCTCGGCATCCTTTCCGTGTTTTCCGTGGTTCCGGGTTCGTATTTCCTCCTTTCTTATTTCGTGGTTGGAAAAAGAGATTTGAACCGCGAAATAAGAAAAGGAGAAAGAAGAAGAAGAAGAAGAAATAAGAGAGGAAGGACGAAGACCTTAAGTACGGAATGACGGGAGGTACGGAAGAGGAAAACGCGGAAGGATGATCGCGAATGGGTTTCGCGAAACGGGAGACGGCTTTCCGGGTTTCCAAAAAAAGAGGGCAGGTTGTGGGCCTGCCCTGTCTTGTTATTTCGTTTTTGCCAATTCCACGCCGGTGGCGTCGAAGGAGAGTTCGGTGACGGTGCCGTCGGCGTTGATCTTTTCGAACTTGGCTCCGTCGTCTTTGATCATATGATCGACCTTTTCCTTGGGGAGGATATTGGTCTTGAATGTGCCTTGCGCCCGGACGGCGAGGCCGGCGGAGTTGAGCGGGATGTAGAACGCGTGATCGCCGAAGGTGACGCGGACCGAGCGGCCGCCTTCCTTGTCGGCCATCTCCATCCAGCAGCCTTCCTTCTTGCAGGAGCGGACGATGACGCCTTTCACCTCGACGGTCTTCCCCGCAAGCTTTTCAGGTTGCGCAAAGGCCTTCTCGACCGAGGCCTTTTTCACGCCGGATGCCAGGGCGGCCCCGCGGGTGATCTTGTCGCCGGCCTTCAGCTCGACGGGCTTGTTCTGTTCGTTCGTCGCGACAGGCTCGCCCTTGCTGTTCATCTCCTGAGCGACGGCCGATGACACCGAGAGTGCTAAGATCAACAAAAGAAATATTCTGGACATAATTTTTAATCAAAATCGTAATAAACAATTCGGGTCACGTCCACTGGAGTGCCATTTATTTCCGCGGGAATGAATTTAAACTTTCTGATAGCACTGACTACATCGTCAGCGAGCTTACGGGTGAACTTACTGCGATCGAGGAAGATCGAGCCGATCCGCCCGTCCTTTCGAAACTCGATCCTTGCCCTTATTCTGCCGCTTTCCATATAGAGTCCGACGGGTCTGTTCAATACTTTGGGTCCCTCGATAAGCATTAACTGCCTGGAGAGGCCGGAAGTAAAGAACGGCTGGATGGCCTCCATCTCTTGCGCCTCGATATTTCCGAAGGTTACGGGAGCCGTCGTCTCATCCCCGTCAGGCACGGCCCTGGCCCTAACGACATCGTCCGTCGAGATTAACTGTTTGAAGAAAAGGACCGTATTAGGAGATGCGGATGGGGGGACCTCCCCCAAATAATTTTTCCCTTCGAACAACACGCCGTTAATGAATTCCTCGAGATACCCTTTATTTGAATTCGCGACGGAGGCATCTATTTTCGTCAGGACCTTCTCCGTGGCGATCAAGAAACTCGCCGTGAACCTAGCCTCGCGGTCTACAAGCATTGCTTTGACCTTCAACGTCTTCGAACTAACCTTAACGTCAAGCTTTTTGCCTCCTTTACCCGGTTTGACCGAATTTATATATTTAAAGGCGTCAATTCTCGGTTCCCTCAGGATCTTAATATGATGGTCAGCGGAACTTGAGAATATCCGAGTGCGGTCAGGCATACGGTCGATCACCAACGGGCCTTTTAGACTAATCTTTACTGACCCATCATCTGTGCTCAGTTGGATCCGATCCGCATTATTCTGCGCAAAAGCCGGTCCTATAAAAATGCCGAACAGAACAGCTATCAGAACCGGGCAGCGCCGTAACGGACTCGTCAGCTTAATTTGCATATACTACTTTTCCATCCAAGATTGTCATCACGACGGTGACCGATCGGATCGATTTGGATTCGACCGTGAATAGATCCTGGGAAAGCATAATAACATCAGCCAATTTCCCTACTTCAATACTTCCCTTTTCCTTCTCCTGAAACTCAGCGTAAGCGGCGCCCATGGTGTAGAGGTAGACGGCTTCTTCGACGGTGAGCCCGCGTTTGCCGCCCGCGTTGACAGCGGCGTGGATGCCTTCGAGCGGGTCGAGGCCGCGCATCGGGGCGTCGGCACCGAAGGCGATTTGAATACCCGAGTCCAGCAGGCGGCGATAGTCGTCGGATGAGCCGGACGCTTCGGAAAAGAAAAGTGCGGGCTGCATCGACGGGATGATCTTTGAGCGGGCGAGCCGCGGAAGGTCGGCGGGGCGAAGGCCGGTTGCGTGCTCGATGCGGAAGCGGCGATCGCGGTCGCCGTTCGCTTTTATCGCCTTCTCCATCTCGGCCAGGACCACCTGATCCGCCTTGGCACCGATGGCGTGCACCATCACCTGTAACCCGGCGGAATCGGCCCCGGCGATGTTCTTGCCGAGCGACGCGGTGGCCTCGTCCTCCTCGTCGTAATGCCCCTTGACGCAGCCGGTGCGCACCATCGCGTCGCCCTGCGCCGCTTTGGCACCAATTACGGCGAGTTTTGGCCAATTGACGATCGAAACGCAGTCGTAAACGCGCGTCTTCAGGCGGCCTTCGCGGTCGAGCGAGCGGAGCACGGCGGTGAGATCGTCGGAGTGCATGTCCTGCATGCTCGTGACGCCGAGGCTGGCGGCGTAATTGCTCGCGGTCTCGATGATCGCGTGCAGGTCGCGAATGTGGTCATGCGACATGACGCGGCGCAGTGAATCCAGCTGGGCCTCGCGGACTATGCCGGTCTTGTCTTCGACGCGAGCGGCGGCGAGGGAGAGCGAGTTGGCGATAGCACTCTTCGGATCCGAGTGGTAAACGAAGACGGGGTTCTCGGGCGTCGCGGCGTCGATCTGCGACAGTGAGATATCGACGGCGGGGTCCAGCTTGCCGCCGAGTATCCAGCGGCCCTTCGGCAGGAAATCGGCGAATCGGCGAAGTTTGGCGATCACATCGTCCGCCGTCTTAGCCTCGCTGAGATCGATCGAGGAGAATTTGTTGCCGAGCGCGATGATGTGCGCGTGAGCGTCGTTGAAGCCGGGGAGCAGGAGTTTGCCCTGAGCGTCGATCGTTTTGGTATTTTCACCCGCGAGTTTTTTGATGTCTTCGGTGGTACCGACCGCCGCGATGCGGCCGTTGAATATAGCCACCGCCTCTGCCTTCGGATCCGCCTTGTCCATCGTGCGGACGTTGGCGTTGATGATGACGAGGTCGGGAGGAGCTTGGGCGAACGCAGTGGCGGCGAGCAAAGTCAGAACCGCCGCAGGTATGCGGCGGATCGCCGCTAGGCGTGCGCCAGCCGCAAAGCCTTTAATCAAATTCGGGAAGGTCGTCACCCTGTCCGTAAAGTACGTAATCGATCGCTGCATCAATACTTTTCTCATTCCAGAGCTTACGCCTGCTGCCCCCTGCGGACCAGGGGCTGTGTTCGTGCAGCCAGAGGCCGTCCTCGCGCATTTTCCTTGTTGCGTTGGATTTGAGCGCGTGCAAGACCTTCTTTGAACCAACTTCCCCGGAACGTATCACGGAATGGACGTGATTTGTGCGGGCGTTCGCCGCGAAAAGCGCCCAATTGCGGAAATTGCAGGTCTCCTTGATCGCCAACTCGACCGAGCGCCTCATATCGACATTGAGGTTTACAGGGGGATGATTCAACTCTGCAATGTTCTTTTCGAGCCACGCCTTATTTTCAGGGATGAATGGTGTGCCGTAAATGTTGTTTGTCTTAGTGACCGAACCCCGCTCGTCACCGTGCAGCCATGTGCCATAGCAGCGGAAGGTGATGAGAAGCGCGAGAGGCACGTCGGTGTCGTTCCACATGGTGGTTAGGGTTCGGTTGACTCTAAGTCGAGGATTCGCCTCCGGCGTCCCGCCCCATACCTGGGGCGGTACTGACATGACTGCCTATCGTTCGAAAACCACCCTTCCATCGACGATCGTTTTGAGCACCGTGACATCGCGGATCTTCGGGGGGTCGATGGAGAAGATGTCGTCGGAGAGGATGACGAAGTCGGCGAGTTTACCGGGTTCGAGGGTGCCTTTCCAGTTTTCCTGGAATTCGGCGTAGGCGGAGCCCCAGGTGAAGGCTCGGACGGTTTCTTCGACCGAGATCTTCTGTTCGGGGATCCATCCGCCCGGGTTCTTGTCGTCGAGCGTGCGGCGAGTGACCGCCGCGTAAACACCCCAGATCGGGTTGAGCGGCGCAACGGGCGAATCTGACCCGAAGGCGAGAACGCCGCCGGAATCGAGGATCGTGCGGAAGGCGTAAGTGCCTTTGAGTCGTTTCTCGTCGATACGCTTCCACGCCCAGCGGCCGTCATCGATGATGTGGAACGGCTGCATCGAAGCGACGACCTTTTGCCCGGCGAACCGCTTCAGGTCTTCGACGCGGACGTGCTGTGCGTGCTCGATGGTGAAGCGGCGGTCGCGTGCACCGTTCGTTTCGGCAACCTTGGCGAAATTATCGAGCACCGTCGCGTTGGCGCGGTCGCCGATCGCGTGGATGCGAACCTGGAGGCCGGCCTTGTCGGCACCGTCGATGTTCGCGGGCATGCTCGGGATCTCGTCGGAGGGGAGCCCGACCGTATGCGGTGCATCCAGGTACGGATCGAAGAACCAGGCAGTCGTGGAACCGAGGCTGCCGTCTGCGTAGCCTTTCAGGCAGCCGACGCGAAGCATCTCGTCGCCGAATGCGAAGCGTACGCCGGTGTTGGCCCAGCGCTTGTAATCGCCCAGTGGCGAACAGCCGTAGACGCGGGTCTTCAGCGTGCCGCGGCGTAAGAGTTCCTGATAAACGCCGATGTCGGTCCCGGCGGACATGTCCTGAACGCTGGTTATACCGAGGCTCGCGGCGTGGTCGGTTGCGGCCTGTGCAGCTTCTAGCTTTTCTTCGAACGATGGGTTCGGTATCACCTTGCCGATATAGGACATCGCGGCATCCTTGAACACGCCGGTCGGGTTGCCGCTCGAGTCGCGGACGATCTCGCCGCCCTCGACGTCCTTCGTGTTCTTACCGACACCGGCCTGCCGCATCGCGAGGCTGTTGGCGAGCGCCATGTGCCCGTCGAGGCGGTCGATGAAGACGGGATTATCGGGCGTGACGGCGTCGATCATCGCCGCGGTAGGAAGGTTGTTCGGCGTCCAATTCTCGTGGTCCCATTTGCCGCCGAGTATCCAACGGCCTTTCGGCAGCTTAGCGGCGAAATCCTTGATCCGCTGCACGAACTCCTGTGGCGTTTTAGCGTCGCGGAGATCGACGGAAGAAAGCTGCTGCCCGGTTTCGAGGAAATGCACGTGAGCGTCGTTGAAGCCGGCGACGATCAATTTGCCGCCCCCATCGATCTGCCGCGTCCGCGGGCCGGCCAACGCCTTGATCTGCGGATCGGAGCCAACGGCGACGATCTTGTTCCCCATCACCGCGATCGCTTGAGCACGACGTTGCCCCGGAACACCCGTGTGCACCGTGGCGTTAAAGACGATGAGGTCAGCCGGGATCGTTTGAGCAAAGACGGCAGTGGCGGTGATAACAATAAGGACTATGGAGGCGACGAGTTTCATTTTTATCTTTTTGTTTTCGGCTTTTCTTTGTGTTCTTTGTGTCGTTAGCTTTGTGTCCTTTGTGTTATAGGTCTGGCGATGTCGAGTTTGTTCTTAACACAAAGGGCACAGAGGGAAGACACGGAGGACCACCAAGGGTCGAGCCGCTATTCCGTGTCGAGTTTGGACGATTTGGTGAAATAGACTTTTCCGGTCTTTTCGTTCTTCGGGACGATGGGCGAGAACTTGCCCCAGAAGGTGAGGAGTTCGATCTTGCCTTTCGCGGTGCGGCGTTCGAGCGTGAGGAGGAGATCGCCGGGTTTGTACGATTCGAAGATGTTGTTCTCGCCGTAGCTGTCGAAGTAGATCTCGAGCTTGTTGCCTTTCGCTATTGCCTTGCAGTTGAGGTCTTTGGAGGTCTGGTAGCCGTTGCTCTCAAGATGGGCGATCAGGCCGTCGTCGGTCTCCATCACGGTGAGTTCGTGCGAGATGAAGATCGCAGTGCCGCCGGCGTTGCGTCCGCCGTCTTCGTCGAAAGAATAGTGGCCGGCCCAATCATTTTGGGCCGCAGCCGATGCCGCGACGAGCAGCATCAAACACACGATGGCAAAAGGCTTTCTCATGGTCTTGGCGAAGCGGAAGAGTGTATCCTAGAACGCGGGAATTATAGCAGTGAACGAGAAATACATCCAGATATTGGGGATCGCGATGGTGGCGGTTTACGGCCTGTTCGTGGTGTTTCTCTACGCCGCGGAGCCGCGTTCGCTGGAGGAGGTGACGGCGAAGGCGGTCGAGACCGTGCAGAACGCGGCGACGAAGGGGCAGGTGATGACCGGGACGTACGAGATCGACCGGGCGAAATTCGACGAGGGGCTCGCGGCATTTCGTCAGGATAATTTTGTACTCGCGAGAGACGCATTCGCGAAGGCGGACCCCGAAAGACGCGACGCGAACGTGCAGTTCTACATCGCCTACAGTTTCTATCGACAAGGCTGGGGCCGTGTCTCGAACGACGACGCGATGTTCCGGCAGGCTCTGGAATCGCTCGAACGCGTGACGTTCATCGATAAGGATTTCCGCAGCAGCGACCCGGACCTAAAACTCCGCACGCCCGCGGAATTAAAGAACGAACTGGAAGAAGGCCTGCGCGTGACGGCGGACGACTTCAATCCGCTGAAGGTTTTGAGGGAACGGAAATAGGCCCCCGGATCCGTGAGTATTCCGTGTATCCCGTGGTTCCTTTCTTCTTCCTTTTCTGTGTGATTCGGTTCTGGTTCTTCTTATTCCGTGGTTGCGAATTTTAACCACAGAATAAGAAGAACAAGAGGAAGAAGATGAAAAAGAATTGAACCACGGAATACTCGAAAAGCACGGAAGAACACGGAAAAAAGATAAAGACATGAGATGTTGTTAGGTCCAAAGCATTTGATCTGTTGAGCTTGAATGAATGACGAACTGGAAAAGGTAGTAGATGCAGAGGTGATCGAGGCGAATGATGATTCGCTTTTGATACCTGAAGAGCGTGCGGCGGAGCGCGTTTCGGTGGAGCATCATGAGCGGAATGCGCTTTACCTGCGTTACATCCTCCTGCCGTTCGTCTTTCTCACGGTCGCGATGCTTGGCGGTTTGCGGATATCGGGGCTCGACGGTGCGTTCGTGTTCGTGAAGCCGGCACTGATCTGTCTCATATTCGCGGCGATCTTGCTGGTGCTCTTCGCCCGGGCGAGAGTGTTCGAGTTGGACGGGTGGTTCTCCGAATCGTTCCCGACGCTGAAGAACGTGGCGAACGGTTTCGTGATCGCGACGCTTTTCGCGGCGGCGGTGCAGGTGTTCAATTCGCTGATGCCAGAGCAGGGGCTGATGTTCTGGGTCGTCGCGTTCTGCTTCTTCTGGACATTGTGGAACAACCTGTTCGCGGAATTCGATACGAAAAAGCTCTTCCGCAGTTTGGGCGCGTTGTTCGGGCTGGCCTTCGTGGCGAAGTATCTGATACTCGCGAATCTGACCGCACCGGCGGGGCGGACGTGGTTCGAGGCTCTGACCGAAAATCCGGGGCAGGAGGCGGTGACGCGTCTGCTCGACCTGCCGAGATTTGCCGGGGCGACCGGGTATATTCAATTTTTCGCCGTGGGACTGTTCTTGCTCGGGCTGTACCTCTTCCCTTCCAACACACGGACGCGTTCGCGGGTTTGATCAATTTCCCGAAAGCGACAAATTTAGCGTGCGTCCGCCGCGGTTGACCTGGAACGTCTTGAACGAGGTCATACCGGTGAACGTGGTCGAGGCGTTAATTGCTCGGCCGTCGATGGAAACGATCCTGTCGCCTGCGGTCAGCCCCGTGCGCTGAGCGAAGCTGCCGGGTGAGACGGACGTTACGCGGCACCCGTCATTGCTGCATGAAGCGTTCACCCCGATGAACGAAAAGATCTCATTCACCGGCACGCCGCCGGCGTTTGGCATCGCTGACGAAGGGGCGATGTTACGCGGACGCGGATCGAGCCCCGGGGGCCTGATCGTCTCCCCGGGCCCCTGGACCGCGAAGTCTTCCGACATAATGCGCGGAGACGATATGGGCCGCGGACGGGCTGGGGAGTTGGCCGACTGTTGTGCAGCGGGGCGTGGCTCCGCAGGTGAGGTCGAGGCGAGTGTCGGATCGTTCGGGACCGGAGCTTCAGTGGCTGACGGCTTTACCACCTCAATCGGTTCCTGGACCGGCGGGACAAGGGCGTTGCTGACCTCGCGATCGCCGAAGAAGACGAAGAGCATCCCCATCAGAACGAGCATCGCCGCGGGGGCCGCGAACTTTAGTACGAGCAGAAGCACCGGGCGATGCATTTCTGCGGCCGGTTCGCCTTCGGCTATTCGGCGCATCACGCGCGATTCGAAGCCGTGAGGTGCATCGACGCGATCGAGGCCGCCGAGCAGCGACGCGATCTTTTCTTCTTGTTCTTCCCTTCGCATCAGTTCTCCAGATAACCGCTGAGCTTTTCGCGGAGCATCCCGCGCGCCCGGCTTATGCGTGATTTGGTCGTGCCGAGCCCGAGCTTCAATATCTCCGCCACCTCATCGTAACTTCTCCCCTCGACGTCGCGGAGCACCACCGGCAGGCGATATTTCGGCGGCAGCGAGGCGATCGCCTTCGCGATCACGCGGTCGCGCTCGGCGTCGATGACGTCGCTGTCAGCCAGCGGACGCGGATCGGGCGGTTGAAACTCCGTTTCGCGGCCCTCTTCCGATTGGAACAGCCCGGTGAGCGACAGCACCGACCGCCGCTTTCGCTTTCGCAGCTCGCTGATGGCGAGGTTCGCGGCGATGCGGTAGATGTACGTCGAGAAAGCGAATTTCGTATGGTAGCGGTCGAGCGCGAAATAAACGCGAACGAACGTCTCCTGCGCGAGGTCCACCGCCTCTTCGTAATCGTTGAGGTACCGGTAGAGGAAATTCGTGATCGGGTTCTTGTAACGCGCGATCACCTCGGCGTAAGCGGCCTCGTCACCGCGCTTTGCCGCCTCGATCAGTTCGTGGTCGGACAGGCTGCGTCCCGGCGCGGACGTAGGTTCGCCTTGAGCGCCGTGATCAGTCTTATCCAGGGCCATACCGTCATACACTTTAACAGCAAATTTTCAAACCGGACAAAATCTTCGTCTCTGTGTCCTTTGTGTCATAACTTCGTGTTCTCGGTGTTTAAGAATTTCATTTAACACAGAGTTCGCAGAGTATTTCACGGAGGGCATTGAGGAGAACTGCCCGCTGGAGTTATACACGCCGGCGGGCAGTGTGGGTTGCGTTATATGTAAGTTCCTTTGGATCAGACCGGCCGCACGGCGAGGACGAGGAAAACGGTGCCGGTCGTCCGTGGGAGCGAGATCGTGCCGATCAGCGTGGGACTGTTCCGCTCGATGCCGAGCTTGTTGACGGTCAGCCCGACGTTTTCGTAATTGACCACCGATGACGATTTGCCGCCTTCGGCCACCGAGGTGAACCTTACCGGCACGCGCGCGCCGAAGCGGAACGTCTGCATCACGAGTTGGTCGCCGCTTGCCGGCGAATCTGCTGAGCGAAGGTTCGCAAGCGTCCATTCAAGAAAGCTTGGCGAATCCAATTCGCGGTCGGCCGCGTTTTGCAGCGAGGCGACGCTCTTGTACTCGAGCGAGCCGTTGTCGGCGATGCGCCCGACGTAGGTGTTCAGAACCCGGTAATTGCTGAAGCTGAAATTATCCCGAAGCTGGCGGGTGACGCCGGCGATGCTCTTCGGAAGCTCGGCTCCCGCGACGCTTTCATTACTGCCGAGCACGACGTAGAGCATAGCTTCGTAGCTTGCATCGCTTCCGGCGGGCCTGGCCGCGTCCTGGGCAAAAGAAACGCGACCGCCGAGTAGAACGACAGCCGCGACAAATATGATAGTTAGTATTTTCCTTGATCGGTTCATATCCTGCTCCTCTTTCAATTGATTCGCGGGGAAAGCGAATCATTAAACAGGCGAACCGGCAGGAAGTTGCAAAATTTTTATTTTAAGTCGATTGCGGGAACAGAGCGTCATCGACCCGCTGGCCGAATGTGATCGTGCCGATCTCGGTCTCCTCTACGACCTTGCCGTCTTTGTAGAGCACCGTCTTGTAAGGCACGAGCGTACCCTGGGCGTAGTTGTAATCGTAGAATTTCCGCTGGAATTTGGCCCCGCCCTCTTCGTATTCGAGCATCATCACGCGAAGCGTTTTTGTGCTGACGTAGTAACGAGTTTTATTGCCGCTATTATCGGTGACATCGACGACGTGGTACTCGACGCCCAGCTTGGTTTCTTTTCCTTTGAGTTCGAGCTTCGACTCGTTCTCTTTGTAGCGGAGAAGCCCCTCGATCCCTCGGAAGTTTTGATTGTGAAACGCGCGTGCCGCGTCTTCGCGCGGGTTGTAGACGGAATCGTTGTAGATCATGAACACCTTGTCGGCGTTCTTGATAAGCGAGTATTTGACGCTCGGGAATTCCTGATCGAGTCGGATCTTTTCCTTATCGAGCGAGCCGCCGCGGATCACGTATCGCTGGTAGTTCGCCCGTTCGACAGTGCCGTCCGGCTGCGTCACGACGGTCGTGCCGCGCTCGATGGTGGTCTTGCGGATCTGGTCGAGGATCACCCTGCCGCCGCCGTAGCCGTAAATAACGATCGCGCTCTCGGCCACCTGTTCGGCCGTGATGGGGCCGTTATTCTTCGGCGGCTTATTATCTTTTGAGGACTTGTTCTCCTTCGGCGTGGCCGACGGGGTCGGGGACGGCGTCGCCTCAGCCCGGCGAGGCGTCGCCGCTGGCTGTTGAGCCGCCGCAAGTACCGGCAGCATGAACACAAAAGCGATCGAGGCCAGCACCGGCCTTGCAAAACGAACCACTATAGGAAAGCTCCTTGGAATCAGATAATTCGCGAACAAACGCGGATTGTAGCACAGGTGACGCCGCCGAACGGCATGGCCGCGATCGCCTTCGCTACCGTAAATTGATGAGCGCGAAGGCCGAAAAGATGCATAAAACGTCACTAATAACAGACTTGCGGACATCGAATCCTGTCCGAACAATCGATCGTCGTCGCCAACGGCGACATATAATAAAGCCTAGGGTGGAGCCGCCTCGGCGGAACCCTAGGTAGGAACGATGATCGGGATTCGCTCGCTGAAGGCGAGCAACATCCCCTGGCGGACGCGGTTCGTCGCCTTCAGCGACGGGACCGTTTTGGTATCCCGGACCTAGGGTTCCATTCGCTTCGCTCATTGCACCCCAGCTTTAATGTTTGTCGCCGTTGGCGACAAAACTGCTGCATTCTTTTCAGCGTTGGCGACGAAATGGTCGCATCGCCCGGTCGAGATTTCAGTCGGATTACGGGTGAGGCGTAATGTTTAGGTAAATTATTTATATGCTGCATGTCGTTTTGGTCGAGCCTGAGATACCGCCGAATACCGGGAATATCGCACGTTTGTGTGCCGCCACGAATACCGAGCTGCACGTTGTCGGGGTGACGGGGTTCCGAATGGACGACCGGACCCTGAAGCGTGCGGGGTTGGATTATTGGGATCAGGTGACGCTTCACAGACACCTCGATCTCGAAGACCTTTATTCCAAATACCCGGACGGGCGATTCTTTTACCTCACGACGAAATCCGACCGGAAATACACCGATATTGCCTTCCAGGACGGCGATCTTCTCGTTTTCGGGCCCGAGACCCGGGGGCTCCCGGAGGCCGTTCTGGCCGCGAACGAATCGAATTGCCTCACCATCCCGATGGCCAACAGGAACGTCCGCAGCCTCAACCTGGCCACCAGTGTGGGGATCGTCCTTTACGAAGCGATCAGGCAGACCTCGCGGGGATAAAGACGTAAGTTTTCAATCATTTAGGCCAAAAATACCTGGCATCCATCCTGGGCAAATCGAGCGTCAAATAAACGTCTTTCACGGGTCACGTGAAGTCGTGACGTGAGAGGCGGGAACAAGCGTGTTTCCGCCCGAGGAGAACAAGGAGTTAACAGGGATATGAGGTATTTACGCAATTTATTGGTGATGGTGATAGCCGTTACCGCATTTTCATTCGTGACCGTGAATGCGCAGAGCCAGAACATCTCCCAGAACGCCATCGAGCAGAAGGTGTTCAAGGAGATCCACAAGCTTCCGCGTTACGGTTTGTTCGATCACATAGCGTTCAGGGTGGACGGCGGCACCGTGACGCTTTTCGGTAAGACCAACTCGCTGGGCACCAGGAAAGGCGCCGAAAAGGCCGTGAAAAGGGTCCCGGGCGTGGTCGAGGTCATCAACAACATCGAGGAACTTCCGCCTTCTTCGTTCGACAACAGGATCCGGCGTGAGATCGTTCGGGAATTCTGGAATTCTTCCGGTGTCTACCCGTATATTTCGGGCCTGAGGCCGTCGGTGCGAATTATCGTCGAGAACGGCCGCGTGACGCTCGAAGGTTACGTGCCGAACCGCGGAACGTCGAACCTGATGTACATGCTCGCGAACAGGGTGCCGGGCACCTTCGAGGTGACCAACCACCTGATCGTCGGCAAGGACAGCTAAGAACTGCCAACCACACTCGGCAAAAAGAAAGGGCCGCTCGGCAACGGGCGGCCCTTTCGCATTGCGTTTCGAACTTCAATCCATCATTATACTCGTTTCCCTTTTGGACGGAGACGCCATCCTAAGGGCAAGTTCAGAGTTCAAGCTTTAGCTTGTTTCTGGTTACAACGAGGCAATTTGGGGGTTAACACGGGCAAGCTAAAGCTTGAACTCTGAACGTTGAGAGTAAATATGTTGAGCACGGAAAAGATAAGGAACATCGCGATCATCGCGCACGTCGACCACGGGAAGACGACGCTCGTCGACGCGATGCTGCAGCAGTCGGGCACGTACCGAGATAACGAGACGGTCACCGAGCGGGTGATGGATTCGATGGACCTCGAGCGCGAGCGCGGGATCACCATCATGGCGAAGAACACTTCGGTGAGGTACGGCGACTATAAGATAAACATCGTCGACACGCCGGGCCACGCGGATTTCGGCGGTGAGGTCGAGCGCGTGCTCAAGATGGTGGACGGGATCGTGCTCCTGGTCGATTCGGCCGAGGGCTGCCTTCCGCAAACCCGCTTTGTGCTGCGCAAGGCCCTGGAGCTTAACCTTCCCTGCATCGCGCTGGTGAATAAGATAGACCGCCAGGACGCTCGGCCGGAGGAGGTCGTTAACGAGATATACGACCTGTTCATCGACCTCGGTGCCAACGACCAGCAGATCGAGTTCCCGATCCTTTACTCGATCACGCGTGACGGGATCGCGAAGAAGGACCTGCAGGACGAATCGAAGAATCTTGTACCGTTGTTCGAACAGGTACTCGAAACGATCCCCGCGCCGAAGCCAATTCGTGATGATTCGCTTCAACTTCTTGTCGCGAATATCGATTACAACCCCTTCGTCGGCAGGCTCGCTATCGGCCGTATATTTTCAGGAGAGATCGCAAAGAACCAGGAGGTCATCGTGGCGAAGGTCGACGGCTCCACGCAGAAGACCCGCGTCAAGGAGCTGTTCGCGTTCGAGGGGCTCGACCGCACGCCGGTAGAAAAGGCCGGGGTCGGCGAGATCGTCGCTCTTGCCGGTTTCGATGACATCAACATCGGCGAGACGATCACGATGGTAGACAACCCGCGTCCTCTTCCAGTGATCGCGGTTGACGAACCGACGATCTCGATGATCTTCAGCGTCAACAACTCCCCGTTTTCCGGCATCGACGGTAAGTTCGTCACCTCGCGGCAGATCAAGGACCGGCTGGACCGCGAGCTTCTCGGGAACGTCGCACTCAGGGTCACGCAGGAGGACGGGGCGTCGGACCAGTTCAAGGTTTCCGGCCGCGGTGAACTCCAACTTGCCATCCTCATCGAGATGATGCGCCGCGAAGGTTACGAACTGCAGGTCGCCAAGCCGGAGGTCATCACCAAAAAAGATGAAGTGACGGGCGAAACCCTCGAACCGATCGAGCAGGTGGTCGTCGATGTCCCCGATGAGTTTATCGGCGTGGTCACCGAAGCCATGGGCCGCCGCAAGGGGCAAATGACGAAGATGATCAACAACGGCTCCGGCCGCGTGCGCCTTGAATTTGAAGTTCCCTCGCGCGGGCTGATCGGTTTCAGAGGCGAATTCCTCA
>JAEZJR010000036.1 GCA_023415725.1 Acidobacteriota bacterium | reverse complement strand
TATGTAGCCCCGGGTGGAGCGTAGCGAAACCCGGGGTTCCACGACCCAATAAGCATTCGAGCCCCGTAGGGGCGGCATTTATAACTGAATAATTTTGGAGGTACGCCATGTCCAAAATTCCAAGGGTTAAAATAACCCCCGAAGCCGCCGAGGTCGTCGACCAGCTCCGATCCAAACACGGCGAACTGATGTTCCACCAATCCGGCGGATGCTGCGACGGGTCTTCGCCGATGTGCTATCCGAAGGGCGAATTTCTGGTCGGCTCGTCCGACGTTTGGCTCGGCGAGATCGCAGGATGCGATTTCTACATGGCCAAAGATCAATTCGAATTCTGGCAGCATACGGAACTCACGATCGACATAGTCCCCGGCCGCGGGGCCAGTTTCTCGCTCGAGATCCCTCTCGGGCTGCGGTTCGTCACCAAATCCCGGGTTTTCACTTACGAAGAAAGCCAAAACCTCATCGATGTCCACACCGGCGAGCATCGAGCCGCATCCACCTAGTCCCTTGCCCGATTTTTCTTCCGCTTCGCGTCTATTTTGGTAATCTAATGAATTCGCCTACGCGTTATAGGGTAGGCGAATTCGGTCGGCCAGGCATAAGGTACGCCGAAAAACAAGGGGGACGCAGGAATGGAAGTAAAGGAAAAAACGATATTGCTGCTGCTGGCGGTGCTGAATTTCACGCACATCATGGACTTCATGATCATGATGCCGCTTGGGAATTACCTGATGCCGTATTTCGACATCAGCTCGCAGCGGTTTTCGATGCTGGTCGCGGCTTACACCTTCAGTGCCGGGATCTCGGGATTTCTCGCGGCATTTTTTGTCGACGGCTACGGCCGCAAAAAAGTTTTGATGTTCGCGTACGCCGGTTTCCTGATCGGAACGCTCTGCTGCGCCCTCGCACCGGCGTATGAGCTTCTTCTCGCGTCGAGGGTGGTCGCCGGGCTGTTCGGCGGGTTGATCGCTGCCCAAGTGCTCTCGATCGTCGCCGACCTTATCCCCTACGAACGCCGCGGTGCGGCGATGGGGACGATCATGGCTGCGTTCTCGGCCGCTTCCGTGTTCGGCGTCCCGTTCGGCCTCTACATCGCGAACCTGTTCAACTGGCACGCTCCTTTCTTCTTCGTCGTGATCCTTGGGGTCTTCCTGATCCCCTTCCTCGTGAAACTGCTCCCGAAGATGGAAGGCCATATCCGCTCCGACCGCGGCGGAAAGGTCGGCCCGGTCGAACTCGTGCGCGATGTGCTGGGCAACCGTGCACAGGTTTACGCCCTGTCCCTGACGGCCTGTCTGATGCTCGGGCATTTCATGATAATCCCGTTCATCAACCCGTTCCTGGAGTTCAACATGGGCTTCTCCAAAACGGAAACACCGCTGGTTTACATGGTCGGCGGGACGCTCACGTTGATCACGTCACCGATGCTGGGCCGCGTAGCGGACAAGATCGGCAAGTACAGGCTTTTCGTCCTGCTCGTGCTGGCGGCCGTGCCGCTGATCGCGCTGATCACGAACCTCCCGCACATACCGTTCTACCTGGTGCTTTGCATCACCGGGGCATGGTTCATCGTTTCGTCGGGCCGTTTCATCCCCGCCCAGGCGATGGTCACCAACGTCGTGCAGCCCGAACGCCGCGGCAGCTTCATGAGCTTCAATTCATCGGTCCAGCAGGTCTTCGTCGGGATCGCCTCGGTGATCGCGGGGCTCATCGTCGTGAAACTCCCCGACAACCGCATCGACCATTACGAAGTGACCGGCTACCTGAGCATAGTGATCATCCTCTGCAGCATCGGCATCGCCACTATGCTCCACAAGCGGTCGCTTTCGGATGTAAATGTCCTGGTACGCCGCGAGGAGGCCCTCTCGGCGAGCGAAGCCTGACCGATCGGACATCGGCCTTGTCGCCGCGGGTAACTTCCGATAGATTAGGGCTGATCCGAATACTGTGATGAAGAAAATAACCGTCTACGAAAAACCCACCTGAACGACCTGCCGCAATCTGGCCACGCTGTTCCGTGAGAACGGCATCGATTACGACAAGGTCAACTACTTCATCGATCCGCTAAGCGAGGACGAGTTGAAAGTCCTGCTCAAAAAACTCGACGTTCCGGCCTTCGCCTTGCTGCGGACCAAAGAGCCGCAATTCAAGGAACTTGGCTTGAGCGAAGATTCGCCCGAGTCGGAGATCCTATCCGCGATCGCCGCCAACCCCGGTCTGCTCAACCGCCCGATCGTCGAGGTAGGCGACCGGGCGGTCATCGCCCGCCCCGCCGAAAAAGCCCTCGACCTGATCCGGGAAGATCGGTGACCTCAACCGGATCGTCGAGATCGGCAATCTCACGCTCTGGTTAGGCCGAGCGCCGTCGCCGCGATCGCATTGCCTTTGTGGTGATGGGCGCCATTGTCGCCGTCGCGAAAAGGGCCCATCTCACCTCCGCCTCGCGCGTCTCATTTGCGTCTCATTTGTCGGCCGCACGCGTCCCATTCGCGTCTCAATTCTGTACCTCGCCACCTTTGTGCAAAAATAGTCTCGATGAGCATTACGAACGGAAACGGGAACGGCCATATGCCGAAAGCAAGGAACGTGCTCGGCGGCGAGTTGAAGCCCTGCTGCTTCGATCCGATGACCGGATTCTACCGCGACGGCTACTGCAGAACAGGGGTCGACGATATCGGCCGCCACACCGTCTGCATCGAGGCGACAGACGAATTTCTGGCCTTCTCGAAGGCCGCCGGTAACGACCTCTCGACTCCCATGCCGCAGTATGCCTTCCCCGGCCTGAAGGCCGGCGATAAATGGTGCCTCTGCATGCTCCGCTGGCGCGACGCACTCGAAGCCGGCATGGCCCCTCGCGTCTATCTCGAATCCACCCACGAAGCGGCCCTCACCGTCGTAAGCCTCGAAGACCTAAAGCGTTACGCCGTCGAATAAATGGATTCTGTAGCCCACCTTCGAAACCTTTTCGACTACAACGACTGGGCCAACCGCCGGATACTCGTAGCGGTAAAAAGCTCCGGCTCCGTACGTTGCCGCCAGATCCTAGCCCACCTGCTGATCACCGAAAAGGAATACTACGAGCGGCTTTACGGCAAGGACTCGACCGGATTTGATTTCTGGCCCGATCTATCGGCCGAGGAATGCGGAACGCTCGCCCGAGAAACCGCCGAAGCATACGAAAAACTGCTCCGCCGCTTCGACGAGGGCGGCCTCGATATCAGGGCAAAATACCGCACCAGCGAGGGCGTCCCCTACGAAAACACCTTCCGGGAAATGCTCGCCCACGTGCTCACCCACTCGTCCACCCACCGCGGAAACGTTATGCTTAAACTTCGCGAGGAAGGTTTTGAGCCGCCGAAGATCGACTATATTATTTACCTTCGCGAGACGAAGTACATTTGATGGATCAGCAGCCGGAACAATTCGTATTCGATTTCCACAAGGAAACCGCACAGATCGTCGCCGAATCGCGCGATGAACTCAGAGTGAAGCTCGGCGAGTTCGCCGGGCCGCTCGACCTGCTGCTATTCCTCATCAAGCAGGAGCAGGCGAACATCTTCGACATCCCGATCGCGAAGATCACCGACGAGTACCTAAAGTACATCCGCCTGATGAAGAGCCTCGATATTTCCGTCGCGGCGGATTTCCTCGTGATGGCGGCGACACTGATCGAGATCAAGTCGAAGATGCTCCTCCCCCGCGACCCGCTCGCCCCGGGCCAGGAGGATGAACTCGAAGACCCGCGCAAAGAGCTCGTCGATCAGCTTCTCGAATACGAAAAATACAAATCCGCCGCACAGATGCTTTACGAGCGGTCCACCGTCGAGCAGGCCGTTTTCCGTCGCGGCTCGATCGAGTCCGACGACAATAACGCCGAGATCAGTGCTACCGTATTTGACCTGCTGAACGTCTTCCAGAAGATCGTCGCCCGCCATAAGGACCAGGTCCAGCTCGAGATCGAACGCGAGGAGATCTCCCTCGCCGATATGATCAAAGCCCTGAAAAAACGGATATTTGACGAAGCCGAGCTCAGCATCCTGGCCTGGTTCGAGGAGATGCACAACCGCCGCGAGCTCGTCACCGCATTCATCGCCGTGCTCGAGATCGTACGCACCGATCACATAAAACTGGTCCAGAAACAGACCTTCGGCGACATCTATCTCAAACGCGTCGACGCCCCGGCCGCTACCTGATCGCCCCGATTTCTGCTACTCTTTGCCTTTTCCGCAAGATGTCCGAACAGGAAACCGAACCACAAGAAGAGATCCAGGAGACCGAGCAGCCGCTCGAAGAACCCGCGAACCCGTTCGACACGGAAGCTGAAGTTTCGGAAGACGGGCCCGCCGAGACCGAATCTGCTCCCGATGAAGCGGATGAGCCCGCGGCTGAAGAAGCTGCGCCGGATGTCGAGACTGACGAGGAAGATCCCGCGGCAGAGAATGTCGAAGTTCTAACGCAGGAAGAGCCCGAAGAAGCCGAACCGCAACCTGCGGAAGAAGAACCCGACACCGACTCCGACGCCCCCGCGCGTTCCGCCGTGGAGGTGATGGCGATCGCTGAGGCGATCATCTTCGTTTCCGACGAGCCGATCACCTCAAAAGCCCTTGGGGATATCATCGGTGAGGATAAAGAAACGGTCCAGGCCGCGGTCGAGGAACTGCAGAAAGAGTACGACGAACGCGGCGGCGGCCTCCAGATCCGCGAAATAGCCGGCGGTTGGCAGATCGCCACCCGGACGGAATACCACGAGGAAATACGCAAGTTCGTCAAAACGCGTCCCTCGGCGAAGCTTTCGCTCGCGGCCCTCGAAACACTCGCCGTTATCGCATACAAACAGCCGGTGACAGTGCCGGAGATCCTCGAGATCCGCGGCGTGCAGTCCGCATCTGCGATCAAAACACTGCTCGAAAAACGCCTTATAGTCACCAAAGGCCACAAGGAAACCGTCGGGCGTCCGATGATGTACGGAACATCCAAGGATTTCCTGATCCAATTCGGATTGAAGGACTTGTCTGACCTACCTTCGATTGAGGATTTTGAAGATCTTGCCGGATCTTCCCTATGAATTACGAATTGCGATCGGGTGAAAGAGGATCCTTCTCTTTAGGAGGCCCAATTGCCGGACCGCTGAAAGTTGCGATCGGACTCGTTTTAGGAGTTGGAAGCTCTGCTCTTATCTGGTTTGTTATCGGGAAAGAAGTCGAATACTTTGAACCTTATAATGACCATTATAATTTTGCCGTCGTCGTGTCTGCCGTGGTTGCCCTTCTGCCGCCACTTTATATCTGGCACGGGGTCGGAAAAGAGTGCGTTTGTTTGACTATTAGAAACGTCGATCGAAAGGTCAATATTACTTGGCGCGGTCTTTTCAGTAACAGGGTAGAAACACTAGGCGTCGATCAGGTCGATTACTTTGATATCCGGGCTGAAGGCGGCCGGTACCCGGTGTGGATACTTGTCCTCCGAAGAAAGGGGGGCGATCGGATGAGTCTTTATGTTGGCAAATTTCGGAAATCCGAAGACGCCGACCGCGAATGTGAGGAAGCAAACAGCTTTCTTCGCCGCGCAAAACGTTGATTCTTGACCTATGACTGAACGCCTTCAAAAACTTATCGCCCAGGCCGGCATAGCTTCGCGCCGTGCGGCTGAGGAATTGATCAAGGCCGGCGAGGTGACCGTGAACGGCGAGATCGCGGAATTGGGCACGAAAGCCGATCCCGAAACGGACCACATCAAAGTTCGCGGCAAACTTATCAACCCGAAGCTGCAAAGCCAGCAGCATGCGTACATTCTGTTGAATAAACCGAAAGGCGTGCTCTCGAGCGCTTCCGACCCCGAGGGCCGCACGTTGGTCACCGATCTCGTCAAAGGCCAGGGCAAACTCCATCCCGTCGGCCGGCTCGACTTCAACACCGAGGGGCTCATCATCCTCACCAACGACGGCGAGTTCACCAACAAGGTCGCCGGGTCGAAGACGATCCCGAAAGTTTACCTGGTGAAAACGAAGGGCCTCCCAACCGAAGTGGCGATC
This sequence comes from Acidobacteriota bacterium, assembly GCA_023415725.1. Classification (GTDB taxonomy): domain Bacteria; phylum Acidobacteriota; class Blastocatellia; order Pyrinomonadales; family Pyrinomonadaceae; genus OLB17. The sequence continues at coordinate 5,430 of JAEZJR010000036.1, read as the reverse complement.
CGCAAACTCTCACGGGGCGTCCGCCTCGACGACGGCTTCAAGACCGCGCCTGCCGAGATCAAGACGCTAAAGCCGACGGAAAAGAACGGCTGGTACGAGGTGACTCTTTACGAAGGGCACAACCAGCAGATCCGCAAGATGTTCGACTCGGTCGGGCACTCCGTCGTAAAGCTCAAACGTATCCGCATCGGCCAGATCACCGATGCCGGCCTGCCCACCGGCCGCAGCCGCAAGCTGACCGAGGCCGAGTTGAAGTCCCTCGGCCACAAGACGCAAAAGTAGATTCAGCGCAGCAACGCCCGGTGCTCCACCATCAGGCAAAGATTCTGCACCACTTTTATTCCCGCCTTCGCCCAGGCCTCGGCCGCCTCGTCGTTCCAGATGCCGAGCTGCAGCCATACGGATCCGGGCTTTTTCGCGAGGATCGCATCGATGTGCTGAGGAACATCCTGCGAACGCCTGAATACGTTCACCATATCGACCTCGCCGGGCACGTTCGCCAGGTCACGATAAACCTTCTCGCCCAGAATTTCCGTCACCTCCGGGTAATACACCGGCACTGGAATGATCTCGTGCCCCGTGTCCTGCATGTACTTCGGCACGTAGAACGCAGGTTGCCCCGCGTGGCTCTCGGGCTTTATCCCCAGCACCGCGATCCGCTTCGTCGAACGCAGCAGTTCTGCGATCTCGGCGTCGCTCGACAGAATATTTTCTTTCCACTCCATAAGTTGAATCTTATCGAAACGCACCACGCCGGTCGAAACAGGAAATCTTGCTACTCAGCCAGCATTATGAGACTATAATATTTCCTTATCATATGAATTTCGAATTGAACGAAGATCAAGTACAGATCAAGAACAGTATTCGTGAGTTTGCTGAAAGCGAGATCCGCCCGAACGCTCTCGAATGGGACGAAACGCAGCACTTCCCCGAAGAACTCCGCCCGAAGCTGGCTGAGCTTGGCCTGATGGGAGTTATCTTCCCCGAGGAATACGGCGGGGCCGGGATGGGCTACGTGGAGTACGCAACGATCATCGAAGAACTCGGCCGCGTCGACGGTTCGGTCGGCCTTTCCGTAGCGGCACACAATTCCCTCTGCTCGAACCACATATACATGTTCGGCAGCGAGGAACAAAAGCAGAAATATCTGGTGCCGCTGGCACAGGGCGAGTCGTTCGGCGCGTGGGGCCTGACCGAGTCGCAGGCCGGATCCGACGCCTCCGGCACACGCACCACCGCCATCCGCAGCAACGGCGACTGGAAGGTGAACGGCTCGAAGAACTTCATCACCCACGCCATCGCCTGCGACACGCTAGTCGCGGTCGCCGTCACCGACAAGGAAAAGGGCAACAAGGGCATCACCGCCTTCATCTTCGACAAATCGATGGAGGGCTTCCGCTCCGACAAGAAGGAGAACAAGCTCGGGATGCGTGCATCCGAGACCGCTTCCGTCGTTTTCGAAGATTGCTACGTGCCCGACGAGAATCGTTTGGGAAGCGAGGGTGAAGGATTCACCCAAGCGATGCAGATCCTGGACGGCGGCCGCATCTCGATCGCCGCGCTTTCGGTTGGTATAGCCCAGGGCGCTTACGAGGCCGCGGTGAGGTACGCCAAGGAACGCCAACAATTCGGCCGCCCGATCGCGGAGTTCCAGGCGATCCAGTTCAAGCTGGCCGACATGGCGACCCAGATCGAGTGTTCCCGCCTGCTCACGCTTCAGGCCGCCGCTCTGAAAGACGCCGGAAAGCCGGTCACGCAAAAGTCCGCCATGGCGAAGCTTTACGCCTCCGAAACCGCGGTACGTGTTTCCGAAGAATCGATCCAGATACACGGCGGCTATGGCTATACGAAAGATTACCCCGCCGAGAAATACTGGCGCGACTCCAAACTGCTCACTATTGGCGAGGGTACCTCAGAGATCCAACGGTTGGTCATCGCGAGGAACCTGCTGAGAAGTTAAATTGTTTTATACGATCGGTGATAAACCTGTTGCATCTGTGCAACACATGCGCTATCATCGCTTCCCTAAATTAATTCCAACTCAGAAGGAGATAGTTCTATGAGCACTGCATCTGCTGCCAGCACCAACGCCGTCGCGTCCGCTTTCATCGCCGAGATCGAACAGGAAGCCAAAGTCACCCGCGAAATGCTTTCACGAATTCCGGCCGACAAGTTCGACTGGAAACCGCACGAAAAGTCCATGCCGTTCGGCAAACTCGCCTCGCACGTGGCCGAGATGTTCGGCTGGACCCCGGCGACCATTACGCAGCCGGAACTCGATTTCTCGAAGTTCGACTACAAACCGTTCGAACCGGCAACGACGGAGGATCTCGTTGAATATCTAGACAAAAACGTCGCCGAGGCGATCGAAACACTTCGCAATGCGACCGATGACCAGTTCCTGGAAAACTGGACGATGCGGAACGCCGAGACCGTCTACTTCACGATGCCAAAGTTGGCCGTTATGCGCTCCGTCGTGATGAACCACATCGTCCACCACCGAGGCCAGCTTTCCGTTTACCTCAGGCTGAACGACATCCCCGTCCCCTCGATCTACGGCCCATCGGCTGACGAAGGACAAATGTAGGACGACCGCGATCCACTAGCTTGGAATGGGGCATTGGTTCAACCGCCAAGCCCCTTTTCTATTGCCTGAAAAGCGGGCGTGTGCAACTATTACGATATGTCGGAACTTAAATTCACCGCCATATATGAAGAGGCGGAAGAAGGCGGCTATATCGGCTATGTCGCTGAACTGCCGGGAGCGAATACTCAAGGTGAAACGCTCGAAGAGACACGCGAGAATTTGAAAGAGGCGGTCGAACTGCTGCTCGAATGCTATCGCGAGGAGGCAGAAGAGCGGATCGGGAAAGCTACTAACGCAACCCGCGAAGAACTGGTACTTCAGGCCGCATAGGATGAAGCTGAAGGATCTCCTCAGGCACCTCGAGAAGAACAGGTGCATTTTCAAGCGAGAAGGTGGCAGCCATACGATCTATAAGAACCCGGAAAACGGTGCAATGACGTCCATACCAAGGCACCGGGAGATCAAAGAAACATTAGTCAGGAAGATCTGCGACGACCTCGGAATTCCCCGTCCGTAACACACGACTGGATAAAGCATTTTCAATCAAGAATAAATTTGGAAAAGGTACCCATAGTGCCTTTTCCGTTTCTAGGGCTTGAGTTAGGAACCTAAGGCAAAGTTCGCCATTTCTCGTTTTCTGTACAAAATGAGAAAATCGCGGTTTATGAAATGCGTCCTGTTCGCGTTTGTGTGCGCTTGGTTTGCCGCTGGGTTAGCCTTCGGGCAGAACCCCACCTTTGAGCGCTACCCGGCGATCGTGGAGCCCGCGAAAGCGAAAGCGATCGATTTCCGCAACAGCCCCGGAGCGTCGACATTTCGCACACGACTTCGTGAGGCTTTAGCCGGCGGCGTCAATTTCGCGGGGCATTTCATCCTGACGGGCTGGGGATGCGGCACCGGCTGCACCAACGGCGCGGTCATCGACGCTCGAACCGGCCGTGTCTTTTTCCCGAAGTAACTGGCCGGCGTCGCCGTCTGGTTCGACAGAGTTCTGGACGACGACTTCGAGACCTTCGAGTTCCGAAAGGACAGCCGCCTCCTTATCGTCCGCGGGATCGCCGGCCCGATGGAGGAGGACAGCGACGACGTGATGTCCAAACAGGGCACTTATTATTACCAATGGCTCGGCACGCGGTTCCGTTTGATCAAGTTCGTGCCGGACGAAAGCAGAAAGGATGGCGAATAACCTCGATCTGGACAAACTCTTCGCGGGCGACCCGCGGACGGTAGCCCGCGCGATCACGAAAGTCGAGAACGGCACGCGTGGTGCGGCGGAGTTGATGAAGGCGGTATTCCCGAAAACCGGCCGAGCGATCGTCGTCGGCATTACCGGAGCACCGGGCGCCGGCAAGTCTTCGCTCGTCGATAAACTTGCTCTCTTCTACAAAGAGAAAGGCGAACGCGTCGGTATCGTCTGCATCGATCCCTCAAGCCCCTTCTCCGGCGGGGCAATACTCGGAGACCGCATCCGGATGGCGACTCTCGGGCTGGAGAAGAACGTTTTCATCCGCTCGATGGCGACTCGGGGCAATCTCGGCGGCCTTTCGCGAGCGACGGTCGATGCGGTGTCGATCCTCGACGCTGCCGGGTTCGACAAGATCATCGTCGAGACCGTCGGCGTGGGGCAGGATGAAGTCGAGATCGTGAAGACGGCAGATGTCTCGGTGGTCGTGCTTGTCCCCGGGATGGGCGACGACATCCAGGCCATAAAGGCCGGGATAATGGAGATCGGCGACGTTTTCGTCATCAACAAGGCCGACCGCGAGGGCGTTTTGCGGACGCAGAAGGAACTTGAGGCACTTTTGACGCTCGCCCACCGGCCCGATATGTGGAACCCGCCCATCGTCAAGACTATAGCTACCGAGAATAAGGGCATCGAAGACCTATCCGCGGCCATCGAAAGTTACGGCAATTACCGCTCGACGGAAGAGGATGCGGTGCGTTCGCGAAAAACAGTGATCGCACGCTGGCGATTGCTGGAGCTTTTGCAGGAGGAACTTCTCGATCGTGTGCTGCAGAAAAACGGCACCCGCGACGAGGTCGAACGGCTCGCCGGCCAAGTGGCCGAAAAGCAGATCGACCCTTATTCCGCCGTGGAAGCGTTGTTATCTGAAAAATGAAAATAGATCACCTCGGGATCGCGACGAAAGGCATCGAGGAAGCGCTCGGCTTCTGGGAAGATGCTTTGGGACTTGAGAACGTTCACACGGAAGTCGTTGAAGATCAACGGGTTCGCGTCGCAATGCTGCCCATCGGCGAAAGCCGTATCGAACTGCTCGAGCCGATCAGCGAAGATTCGCCGATAAGCAAATTCCTCGAAAAGCGGGGGGGCGGCATTCACCACATTGCCGTCCGCGTCGACGACATCGAGGCGTCACTGGCGAAGCTGAAAGAGAAAGGTATGAGGTTGATCGACGAAAGTCCACGGATCGGGGCGGAAGGCTGCCTCGTCGCATTCGTGCATCCGGCGTCGGCGAACGGGGTTCTGCTGGAGCTTGTGCAGGAGAATAAATAGGCTTTTCCGGCTTATGATTGGCCGGATTTGTCTGTTAGTATTGCCGATTGACCAATTCGACTCGGTGGTACTGAAGCTAATTAATAGAAGAGAGGATCGAAATCTTGAGCGGTTTAACTAAAGGATTAGTGTTGTTGGGTGCGATCTTGGTGATCGGCTTGGGCCTTGCCTATTGGAAGAGCAACGTGGCGACCAGCCACGCCGCCGGCAAGTTCAATTCCATCAGCAAACAGGAAGTGGAGATGCTCCTCGCGGACGTCGCAAAGACGAACCCGATGGTGCTGAAGCGGTTCAAGGACGATCCGGAAATGAAGAAGCAGCAGCTTGA
>JAEZJR010000277.1 GCA_023415725.1 Acidobacteriota bacterium | reverse complement strand
AACGCCCCTTCCTTTATTTCCAACTTGAGCCGTAGGGGCCTGGGTTTTGACTGCTGGAATCCGTACGGCCGCCAGGGTTTATTCCACCGGTTCCGGTCCCCATTGAGCTATACAGAACTCCGAGAAGTATCAACCCGATCAGGAACACAATTGCCAAGATGATCCCGTAAAACTTGGTTGCCGAGCGGGCACTGCGTTCCTTTGTGCCCATGCTCGTATCATAGCCTTGTCTGATAGTGTCCGACATCCGATACACCTCCTGTCTAACACCCAAAGAGGTGCAACCGGCGTGCCAATGCTTTGATCACGGCTGTTTTCCGGTCACCCAAGCAGGGCGGAAATTGGAATTCAGCAGCCATTCGATCGGCTTAACCATTGAATTGATCGCCTTTGTCATATGGGTGAAATCGATCGTGTCGAGTTCATCCGTGGGCCGGTGATAATCGGTGTGTAGCCCAAAGCTCGAAACTGTGTGGGCGATGATCCCGCGGCGTGCCAACGTGTAATTGTCCGACCGTTGGAAGAAGTTTTCCTGTGGGTGGGGGTCTTGAACAAGTTTCGCTCCACGCTTCGCGAGCTCAGACCCAAGATCAGACCGCTCATACCCCGTCAGCCATAACTCCTCCGCTTTAACCTTCGCATCCGGACGTCCGATCATCTCGAATTGCAGGTTAGCAACGAAATTTTCTTTAAGGAAAGGCAGGTTATCAGCAAAATAGCCCGAACCATGCCCGCCGGCTTCCTCACTGCCGAAACACACAAAATAAACTGTCCGCTTCGGTCGCTTCCCTTTCGCGAGGGCGCGAGCGATCTCCATAACAGCTACAGTTCCTGATGCATCGTCGTCGGCACCGTTGAATATCTTGTCCCCACCTGGCGAGTTTTCACGTACGCCAACGTGGTCCAGGTGAGAGCTAAGGACGATGACGTCAGCAGATAGCTTGGGATCACTTCCAGGTAGTTTACCTATCGCATTCCAGGTCTGTGAAGTTTGGGCTGGAGCGAGCGTTCCTGAAAACTCGATAGCTGTACCATCCGGGAGAGCGGCCATCTGTGCGGCTGCCTCTTTGCTCAAGACAACTGTTGCGGCGGGCATTGCGGAAGTTGAAGTGAATCCCAAGCGCCGCCCCGAGATACTGGTCCAGTTAGATCGATATTGGGGCGTCTCCTCGACCATCACGATCGACGCCCCACCAGTTATCAATGCTTGCATCCCTTGCGAAATTGTTTGTGGAGTCGCATCTGCCGGGACTAGAAGAAACACTGCCGCCCCGGGATTTGGCTTTTCGCCCAAACTGATCCGCTGCAGTCCGCCCGCGATCTTGTCTGAATTTACACGCAGGACCAGGAAATCTTTCCCGTGTTCGACGGATGCTGGTCCGAAGCGGAGAGAGGGAGCGGATGCAAAACTATTTCTTGAGATGGTCACCGTTTGCACGTAACTCGGTTTGCCATCCCAGCCATTATCACCAGCAGGCTCAAGGCCGAATTGCATGAATTGCGAGCCGACATATTCTGCGGTGATCCGCTCAAATGGAGTCCCGCTCCCGCGGCCCTGCATTGCGTCGCTGGCGAGGAAGGTCATAGCGGCCCGGACATTGCGCTCCTCAACGAATGCGTTTTTCTTCTGTGCGAATGTCGATGCCTGCAACAATAGAATGAAGGCAATCGACAATGTGTAAGACCGGTAGTTATTGATCATTTCTAGGTTAAATGGAATGACTGAAAGTGAGACCTTAATGTTCTGATTCGTCTTGGACCAAACGAACGACGATCATCGTCATATCGTCATGCTGCTTCGCTCCCGCGGCAAACTTATCGGCCGAAGTAACGATAGTACGGATCACTGATTCTGCAGGTTCACGGGCGAGTTGCTTCAACTCCTCCAGCATGGCGTCTTCGCCCCACTCTTCCTCCGCGGGGTTCATCGATTCAGAGATCCCGTCCGTGAAACCGACCAGCATATCGCCGGGCTCAAGAACAACCTCCTCCTGTTCGTATCGGGCAAGCATCGACGGCAGCATCCCAACGACTGGTCCGCCGGTTTCCAGTTTTTGCACTTCAATACCGTCGTTGCCTGGCCTTAGGAGGAACGGAGGATTATGACCGGCATTTACGTAATTGAGCCCGCGGCTCTTTGGGTCGTATTGGGCATAGAAAAACGTGGCGTAGCGATTAGTGGTCGAAGTTTCGTACAACAGGCCATTGACGTGAGACATCAGGTTCGCAAGGTCGTCACCGGAATGTAGTGCCTGACCGCGTAATGAAGCCTGAAGGCTCGCCATCATCAAAGCGGCCCCGATCCCCTTACCTGAAACATCACCGATCGCGATGCCGAACTTCCCTCCCGGAAGTTCAAGAAAATCGTAGTAGTCACCTCCGACCCCTAGCGCGGGGCGGCAGGCGCCAAAATAATCAAGCCCCCCGATGTTCGGCAGTTCTTGAGGAAAGAGTCGCTCCTGCACTTCCCTAGCGATGTCCACCTCCGCGTTGAGGCGTTCCCTTTGGGCGGCCTCGCGCGCGACGGCTTCAGTAAGGCGAGAGTTCTCGAGAGCAAATCCGGTTTGCGTCGCGACAGACTGAAGCAACCGTATATCGCTGGCGGTATACGGCTCCTCCGAGCGTTTAGGACTCAGGCTTATGATTCCCGTCAGTCCGTTCTTGGCGGCCACCGGCAACAAAACCTGGGAATTCAATTCTCGAAATTGCTCCCGCTCATTGAGGGAAACCGTCGGCACCGACGTCACCTCGGTCATATCGTCGTAAAGTACGATATGCCGATTCGAGGCCAGTTTTCTGATCGCTCGTGATTCTGAGGGCAGTTCCACCGCAGGAGAAGTGTCGAAGCCGATCGCATGGGCGGGAGCGAAACCGTCATCGTTACGCAGCAACACCGCGACTTGCGGGATATGCAGGGATTCGCTGATCTTTGTAGCGACGGTCTCCAGAAGAGGTTTCGTCTCGACCATTGTGCGGACGTCGTCGCTCAATTCAGCGAGAATTTGCTCCGCGTTATAAGCCTCCCTGAAGAATTTTCGATCGATCCATGTCCGAAGCGGTCTGGCTACATAATCCACCAACGGAACTAGCGCGGCACCGCCGACTATAAATGCGAACTGCGTGACGAAATTGAATCCGTAATTATTGATCGTCCACCAAACCAATAGACCTATTCCTATCAAAAGGAACATCTGAACCACACGGATCCCGCCCTTCGCCAATGCGTACTGCAATCCCTGTCGAACGACGACACCTACGTCCATCGCCCTGTAAACCACGATCACATAGGCCATAGTGAGCGGGAACAGTAGCATCAACAGAAGTGCGATCAAAGCGATCCAAAACGGAACGATCTCCGAAAAATTCCCCTGCACTCCGGTGAAGATCCTGTAAAGAACGATGAAGAATGACGGCGTGATCGCGAGAGATGTTCCGTAGAGCATTACTCGGAGGCGGCGCTTCGCATCAGGGTTTGTCGTCGTGCCAGACTTATGACCGAGGGCGGCGAAGAATAGGCCGATCGCGAGCATGTTCACCACCCAACCGAAACTCCCGTAAAGCCTTGGTAGCGGGCCAAGAATCCTAAACAGGTTAATTCCCGTATTCACAAGCAGGAGATTGAAGAGGGTGAGAACTATCTGGAATACAAGCGGGACGATGAAAATCCACTTCAACCAGGGCAGTTTTGCGTCAAGGCTCCACCTTTCAGGAAAAGAGATTCCGAAAAGCAGCATGGCCAATGCCCAGCAAGCGAACGAGATATCCTGATACGCTCCTAAGAGGGTGGCCGGATTCCAATAAACCTCTAACGGCAGCGAGGTAAGTCCCAGTAACACGAATACCAAGTACCAGGCGAGAGGATCCCTTGGCCGGACGATCAATACCCAGAAGGCCAGCGAGACGCATAGCGTCGGAAGCAAGTACATGAAAAGGAAGTTGACGACCATCCCAGCGTAGAAATTGATGTTCTTCTCCACTGTAATAGGGTTTATCGCAACCTCGATCGTTTCACTTGACTCGCCCAAGGGCCGAGAAAGTCGAAGCGTAACCGGCGTGTTTTCCTGAAGCCGGTCCAATTCCTCCATCAACACGTCGTCGCCACGGCCGACCTCACGGCCGTTGACCGCGTCGATCCTGTCACCGGCGCGTATTCCTGCCTCCCGAGCGCTTGGCGAAACCGAGTATGCTTGGCCGTTGATGTATCCGAACGGCAATTTAACGTCCCGGGAGAATCGCGCTTGGATTCTGCCGATATTGGCGTAATGAATTACCATCGCACTCGCTGCGAATGCGAAGAGCAGAAGAATAGGGATGTAAATCAGAGTCTTCCTTTGCATACGGACTCGGTGTTGGCGGAAGATCAGCGCTCTGCCTCGAGAGGGTAGTATTTCCAGCTTGCTTGATAATTGGGGGTCAGCTTTTGCGTGGTAATAATGGCTCGGACCATCTCCACCGGGATGGAACCTTCCTTAAGAATCGCGTCGTGGAACTGTTTATCGGTCATTTTCTTGCCACCCACGAGATCCCGGTGAAGCGTGTAAAACTGCAGCCCCCCCATCATATATGCCATCTGGTAGAGTGGGCCATAATCGCCCGAGAACGATCTACGGACCTCTGCGAGGGCGTTCTCGCGTTCGTGTCCGACCTTATCGACGAGCAAATCAACGCATTGTTCAGGAGTCCAATTGCCGAGATGGAAATTCAGTGAGAACAGGATACGGGCGGCCCGATGCGAACGCCAGAATAGCGCTCCGATCTTATCTTCAGGTGTTTTTACGAATCCGCGATCCCAAAGTATGAACTCCCAATACAATGCCCAGCCCTCGGTCCAAAACGGTGTGCGGAACAAGCTGCGGTAGGGCCTGTAGCGGCGGTTCATGAATTGTTGTAGGTGGTGGCCCGGAATGAGTTCGTGGTGCGTCACCGCTCGAGCGAAGTGCGGGTTATTTCCACGCAGGCTCATCAACTTCTGCTCGTGCGTCATTGTATCGGTCGGGTAGGCCACAAGGATGGTTTCGCCTCCGAGAAAGAATGGCGCGACGAGTTGGCGTTCGGGCGACATCATTTCCATCCGCCATGTTTCCTCAGCGACCCTCGGCACGGTCACCAGCTCGTTTTTCTTTACGTAATCGATCGCCTCGCGTGCCTGATCGCGGATAAGTGCCGGCTGTTTCCCGGGTTCGACATATTTCTGTTTGACCGCCTCGATCGCCTTCATGTAGTCATCGCCGAAGCCCATTTCGCGCGACGCCTTTTTGAACTCGGCGATGCACCACTCGAATTCCTTATTGGCGATCTCGACGAGTTCCTCCGGCGAGTAGGGGATCATCTCGAACTTCAACTCTTCGATCAGAGCGTCACGGCCGATCGGGTCGCCGATTATCGTTGTTTTGTCATCCGGCCGGATCCCGACAAGTTTGTCCAGTATGTACTTGTTATACGCGTCCAGCGCTTCGTCAGCCTTTTTGTAGGGCTGCTCGTTCCACCATGTGAACTGCGGATCGTACCCAGCGTGGAAGTTGTACCAATTGCGCAAGGTTGTGCGGAGTTGCTGTACCGTTCGCGACGCCCGCGCGGCAACGGTACGTTTCGGCTTGGCGGAAGCTTCGATCGATCGGGGCAGCGAGTTCACTGTGCGAGCCAATATATCCAAAGTCGCTGCAGCCTTCGCCCCGTCGATCGACTCCAGTCGTCGCCTTGCATCCTCCAGATCACTGATCGTGCTTGCGAAAGGGATCAACTCTGCCATCTCGGCGAGTTGTGCTTCAAATCTCGAAAGCTCTTTTAACTCGTGATCGAGGTAGTTTCGAAACAGAACATGATCAACTTGCTCATCATGATTTAGCGAAGCGAAATTCTGTTGCTCAAGAGCGGAAAGATACTCCCTATACAACTCCCGCATTCTCGCCGCACGATTCGAAGAGGTATAAGCACTATAGAAGCGGTTGAACGCACCGTAATCTTCCTCGAACTTTTCGATCATTCCCCGGAGGCGGGACGGCGATTCATTGTAAACATCTAGGGTTTGGGCCGGGGCGGGAGGAATGAGAATTAAGAAGACCAGAAGGAATGCAGCGAATGATCTCATGCACCTATTAGCTCCGCTTCGAGTTGATGTAAGTGTGACAGACGGCTTACTTTAATGCCGCCTATCACTGCTTGATTGTGCGAGTAGGGTTAAATCGGGACTATTCTAACTCACATCCGCCAAAAAGCTATCCCCGGCCATGAGAGACAGCCCGAAATTTTGGGAGATCGTTTGTCCGATATCAGCGAGAGACCCTCTTGTGCCGAGGTCGACACCCGCTCTCGCAGACCTGCCGTAAACGAGCAAAGGTGCATATTCGCGAGTGTGGTCGGTGCCGCGGAATGTCGGGTCGTTTCCGTGATCGGCCGTGAGGATCAAAAGATCATTTTCCCGCATTGCATCGAAGATCTCCGGCAGGCGTGCATCGAAATGCTCCAGAGCCGCGGCGTATCCCTCAGGATCGCGGCGGTGGCCGTAAAGCATATCGAAATCGACAAGATTGCTGAATATCAGCCCACGCGACTCCCCGTTTAGAGCCGCCACGGTTTGATCGACCGCCTGGTCATTATTTTTCGCCGTCAGGTCCTTCGTCACTCCGGCGGAATCATAAATAGATGCGATCTTTCCAACACACACAACATCCAGACCTTCATTGCTGAGCAGGGTAAGAAGATTCTGATCAGGCGGCGGAACGGCGTAATCGTGGCGGTTCTCTGTGCGTCTAAAGTCGGATGCCGTGGTACCTAAGAAAGGGCGGGCGATGACTCGGCCGACTCTATCCTCGCCATCCAGAATCCGTCGAGCGATCTCGCACATCTCGTACAGGCGGTCGATCGGCACGACCTCTTCGTGTGCTGCGATCTGGAACACCGAGTCGGCGGAAGTGTACACGATCGGCTTCCCCGTCCGGATATGCTCCTCGCCGAGTTCCTTAATTATCTCCGTTCCTGAAGCCGGCACATTCCCCAGGACACCCGATATTCTAGCTTCGGCAACGAACCTCTCTATGATCCGAGCGGGAAAGCCATCCGGATATGTAGGAAACGCCTTTTGAAGGATTATCCCGGCCATTTCCCAATGCCCTGTTGTTGTGTCCTTTCCGTTAGACTTTAGTGTGCATTTACCGAAGGAACCTTTCGGAGATTCCGAGGCGGGAATGCCATTCAAGTGGCGAATGTTGCCGAGGCCGAGGCTCTGCAAATTCGGCAGGCTCACGCTGCGAGTCTTGAGTATATTCCCCAACGTATCGGCGCCTGCATCCCCCCATTCCTCAGCGTCAGGCATTGCACCAATGCCGGCGGAATCAAGGACGATGAGGCACACACGGCCAAAACTGTTATCCATACGGAAATTCTAGGCGTAGTTGGGCTAAAGTGCTACTGACAGGTCATTTGGAAGGTGCCGTATATCCCTCACGGGCGCGAATCTCCGCTCCGGGCGGCAATCCCTTCACCTCGACCTTGATCTTGCGGTAAGTACCGTCTCGTTTCTCGTTGGAGGAATAATAGCCAAGGCTATACTTCGTTCCGATCTCGTCCGCGACCTTCCTGAACGCTAGCCGCGCCTCGCTGAGGTCAGCGATGGGGAAAACGCGGCCGCCAGAGCTTTTCGCGAGCTGGTCCATCTCACCGTCTGCAAGTTCATAGAGTTTTTTACTGATAGCGAGGCGCTCGAAATCGCCGAGCTCGCAGAAATTCGATGTTTTCTCCAACTTGGCGTTTTCGAATCTTCGATAATACCGGCGCATTTGAGACTGTGAGAACCGTTTCGAAAGGCTGCAGTCGCCGAGGAGATTCTCCTCGAAATAGTTGCGGGTATCGACCTTTATAAAATATGCCGCGGCTCCGGTTTTCTCAATAAGTTCCTTTGCCTCATCAAAATCTGTAATGCTGGTGGAATCGACCCCGTCAGTCAGAGCGACCAGAGCCCGGCGGCCTCGGAATTGTTCCGACGGGGGATCTCTGAATACCTTTTCGGCGACCTGTATGAGGCTGTCATAGTACGGCGTGCCGAAGCTGGTCTGAACTTTCGTTAAACCTTCCGATAGGGCGGCGCGATCGCTCGTTAGCGGCACGATCACTTCGGTCAAAGCATTCGCCTTGCCGGCTTCATGTTGGGCTCTATATGCGATTATCGAGACCCGGTCACCCGGGCGCAGCGATGAAATGAAATTCTGCGCCGCTCGCTGAATAAGCGGGAGTTCCGCCAACGTGGACCCTGAGGTATCCAGGACCAGAGCTACCTCGAAAGGAGCAGTGGAGGCGGAAAAGTCAGTCAACTTCTGCAGCTGGCCGTCTTCATAAACCTGAAAATTTTCTTTCTTAAGATTGAGGATCGGCTTTCCCGTCCGATCAGCAACAACGAAAGGAACCTCGATCAAGTCCGTATCAACGCGGATCTCCTCATCTTCCGGTTTCGTTTGCCCGTCGACACACGGAGCTGCAGCCCAATAAATTAGGGAAAACAAAAGTAACCACAAAACTCCCTGTAAGCGCATAGCTGCCGATCCCTATATGTTTTTGAATTACATTTTATCAAAAACCCAGCTTTCGATATAAGAATTACAATGTGCCCTTATAGGTTTGTTACGTTTCTTCCTGATCCAAAGTTTTCCTCTCTTCTGCGTGATTAACAGGACGTCGAGACCCGACGTCACAGGAGCCGCGCATTCAGGTATCGAACCCGAGTCGCGGGAGAATAACCAACTGCAGCAGCAGCCAGGTCCCAACCATGATCGCGATCACTATCAAGCCATCCATAACCTACCCGTCACTCCTTTAGTAAACGACCTCACGAATCACCATGTATACCCCCATTATCAAAACAAACCACCCGAAACCTGTTTTCAGTCGCGAGCCGTGAATGTATTTGGTAAGCCACCCGCCCACAAATATCCCTAGGACGGACG
>JAEZJR010000209.1 GCA_023415725.1 Acidobacteriota bacterium | reverse complement strand
TCTCACGCAAGCTCGCAAAGGACGCAAAGGGAAATCAAAAGGTTCCGCACGAAGGAGTGATCATGAAATTGCTTACGACGTTGATTCTCGTGGCTGCGTTCTTGTCAGGTTGCGCGGAGCGTGCGTCGGGGCCGTTGGATGGCGAATGGGTGGACCTTTCGCACAGTTTCGGAGAGGACACGATCTATTGGGTGACGGCGGAGCCCTTCAAACGGACGACCGTCGCGGAGGGGGTGACCGATAAGGGGTATTTTTACTCCGCCTACAACTTCTCCGGCGCCGAGCACGGCGGGACGCACCTCGACGCTCCGATACATTTTGCGGAAGGGAAACGCACAGCCGATCAGATCGAGCTCAGCCACTTGGTCGGCCCGGGCGTGAAGATCGATGTTTCCGCGAAGGCGTCGGGCGACCGCGATTATCTGATCACGGCGGATGACATCAAGGCGTGGGAGGCGGCGAACGGGAAGATCCCGGAGTGGAGCATCATACTGCTGCAAACCGGGTTCGCCTCGCGCTGGCCCGACAAGATGTCGTACCTCGGCACCGACCAGAAAGGTCCCGATGCGGTGAAGGACCTGCACTTCCCCGGCCTTCACCCGGACGCGGCGAAATGGCTGATCGAGAATAGGAAGTTCAAGGCGATCGGGATCGATACCGCCAGCATCGACTACGGGCAGTCCACCGACTTCCAGACCCATGTGACGCTGATGACGAACAACATCCCCGCGTTCGAGAACGTCGCCGACATGGGCCGGCTGCCGGCGAAAGGCTTTCACGTCATCGCGTTCCCGATGAAGATCAAAGGCGGCAGCGGCGGCCCGCTTCGCATCGCGGCATTGCTGCCATATTCAAACAACTGACCGGTCAATTCTAATTACCCCATGTGAACAACATCCCGATCGCGGCCGCGAACATCACGGCGGCGGCGAGCCAGCCGATAAGGTTGGTGAGGGGGCCGTTCGTGCGTTTGCCCATCACCTTTTTGTTGTTCGCGATCAGCATCACGACGACGAGAAGAGGCGGGGCGACGACGCCGTTGATGACGGCCGTCCAGAAAAGGGCGGAGATGGGGTCGATCCCGACGAAATCGATCAGCACGCCGACGAGCGTCGAGCAGGCGATGACGGCGTAGAACTTTTTCGCGTGGCGTGGTTTTTCGTCCAGGCCGGACCGCCACCCGAACGTTTCGGCGACGGCGTAAGCTGCGGAACCCGTCAGCACCGGCACGGCGAGCAGCCCGGCCCCGATGAGGCCAACGGCGAAAAGCACCGTAGCGAGGTCGCCCGCAAGAGGGCGCAGCGCCTGGGCGGCCTCGGTGGCGGAATCGATCTCGGTCATCCCGGCCACGTGCAGGGTCGAAGCGGCAGCGAGGATGACGAAGTAGAAAACGAGATTGCAGAAGAGCATCCCGACGACCGTGTCGAACTTTTCGCTGCGGAGTTCGGCGTCGGTGGCCCCGAGGCGGGACTCGATGGTCGTGCGTCCCTCGGCTACTTCCTCTTCCACCTCCTCGCTGGCTTCCCAAAAGAACAGATAAGGCGAAATGGTGGTTCCGAGGATCGCGACCAGCGTCGTGACGTACTGCCCGTCCGAGCGGATATGCGGGATGAAAGTGGCGGCCAATACCTCACTCCAATCCGGCCGCGCGAGGAAGGCCGCAATGATGTAGCCGAACAGGGTGATCGTAAGCCATTTGAAAACGCGAACGATCAGGTGGTAAGAGCCCCAGACTTGCAATACGACGATCGCGATAGCGATCGGGATCACCATCACCTTGATCGGGACGGGGAGGAACATGTTTATCGCAGCAGCGATAGCCGCAATATCGGCTCCGGCGTTGATGGTGTTCGCGACGACGAGGCCGAGGACAGTGGGGTAAAGCAGCCACCGAGGATAGTATTTGTGAAGCACGCCGGCGAGCCCCCGACCGGAAACCATCCCGATCTTTGCGCAGATGTGCTGCACGACGATCATCAGCGGCAGCGTAACGACCGCGGTCCAGAGCGTCGCGAAACCGAGCGATGCCCCCGCTTGCGTGTAGGTGCCGATCCCGGACGGATCGTCGTCGGACGCGCCGGTGATCAGGCCCGGCCCGAATCGGGATAAGAATTTTTTCAGGGGGTTCGTTTTTGGTTCCAATGTTCGAGCCCTAACCAGGTTTCACAGGTATAATAGAACGCATTCGCGATCAATGAAACGGAAGAACGGTTCGACCAAGAAGGCTGCCTCACCGGCCAAGAGGAAAAGCAGCACACCGCAGATAGACCCGGAGAAGGCCAACTACCGGCTGGAATGCCGGCGGTCGAAGATCCACCGCTGGGGCGTCTTTACGACGGAGCCGATACCGGCCCGAAGGAGGGTGATCGAATACACCGGCGAGCGGATCGACGCGGCGGAGATGGAGCGGCGTGCGGGGAAGAAATTGCTCTATCTATTTTCCGTAAGCCCGAACAGGATCATCGACGGGGCCGTCGGCGGTAGCGGTGCCCAATACATCAACCACAGTTGCGACGGGAACCTGAAATCGTATTCGGTGGACGGCCACATCTACCTCTCCAGCGTGCGGCCGATCGAGGCGGGCGAGGAGCTCACTTACGATTACAACATCGATGAGGAATTCGATGTCCCGTGCGTGTGCGGGGCGGAGAACTGTAGAGGGAAGCTTGGCGCTCAGTGAGTCTTGCGCGCCTGCGATTGCACAGCTGTGATCGCAACCGCATCGACGATGTCTTCGGCTTTGCAGCCGCGGGAGAGGTCATTGCAGGGGCGGTCGAGGCCCTGGAGGATGGGGCCGATGGCGGTGCCGCCGGTGAGGCGTTCTGTTAGTTTGTAGGCGATGTTGCCGGCGTTGAGGTCGGGGAAGATGAGGACGTTGGCACGGCCAGCGACCTGCGACCCCGGGGCTTTCGACTGGGCGACCGATTGGACAAGAGCCGCGTCGGCCTGAAGTTCCCCATCGATAACGAGGTCGGGCACGCGGGCTTTAACAGTCTTCGTGGCTTCGACGACCTTGTCGATCAATTTGTGCTTCGCACTGCCTTTGGTAGAGAACGAGAGCATAGCTACGCGCGGTTCGGCCTGGAGCAATGCACGGCACGAATCGGCGGACGCGATCGCGATCTCGGCCAACTCGCCTGCGTCCGGATCGATCACGACGCCGCAATCCGCATAGATCATCGCACCTTTCTCGCCGAATTTCTTGTCCGGCACGACCATAAGGAAGAACGACGAAACTATCTTGTAACCCGGCCGCACGCCGATGCAGCGGAGAGCCGCGGCGACGGTGTGGGCGGTGGTGTTGGTCGCACCGGCGACGGAGCCGTCGGCCTTGCCGTTGCGGACGAGGAGGTTTCCGTAATATAGCGGATCCTTGACCGTCTGCTCGGCTTCCTCGAGCGTGGTGCCTTTTGCACGGCGAAGCTGGTGGTACTGCTCCGCAATGCGGCCGAATTGGTGGTGGTCCTTTCGGTGGTCGAGGATCTCAACGCCGTTCAGGTTCGCGCCGGCTTCGGAAGCTACGGATCGCAGCTTTTCTTCATTCCCGATGACGGTGATCTTCGCAATGCGGTCACGCATGCACATCTCGGCGGCCAGCAAAGTGCGCGGGTCCTCGCCTTCGGGGAGAATGATGTGCTGAATGTCTGCGGCGGCACGTTTTCGGATTTCCTGAAGGATCATGATTCGGTCAGCTACAAAAAGGCAGTCCTGTCAGTTCAGAGACGATACACGGC
>JAEZJR010000132.1 GCA_023415725.1 Acidobacteriota bacterium | reverse complement strand
GGACTGAACGTCATTTCTAACGGCGAACGGAAGATGATGCAGCAGCGGCTGCGGATACCGCTGACGAGCCTGCCGAGCCTCGCCACTTCGTTGAAGCTCGCGAGAGAGAGCGGCGCGACCCTGCTCGTTACGGGGCGTTACACGATCGTTCCTGCACAAGGCGACACGGCGGCGACGATCAATGTGACGACGAAGATCGTCCGCGTGAACGAGGGGCGTTTCCTCGCCGAGGAGATCGACGGGCGGCTGATCCAGCGCGACATCATCCTGAACGACGCTCTCGGCAACCTGCAGACGATGCAGGGGCAGATCGCGTATCAGATCCTTTACCAACGCGACAAAAGCTCGCTCGCGTATTCGCAGAACGACATGGTCGTGGCGGCGAGCAAGATCCCCGCGAGGGCGTTCGAGGCCTATATAAAGGGTCTTTTGACGCAGGCACCGGAGCAGCGGGAGAACTATTTCAAGAACGCGATCCGCATCTTTAACGAAACCACTCCGGATTCGACCTTCGTCGAGGCGGCCCTCGAGCTTGGGCACCTTTACCTGGGCCAGCAGAAATATAGCGACGCGATCGATTCGTTCGAGCGTGTGGTGTCGGCCAACCGCGCCTGCCGCGAACGCGGGAAGAACGACAACCGCGTCGTGATGTGCAACGACGAATCGTTCGCTGAGGCCTCGTTCTACATCGGGCTTATCAACTGGCGGCAGCAGAATTACGAGCAGGCCCTTGCGGTGCTGCGTCCGCTGGCCGAAGACCTGAAGCTGACGAGCGTTTACAACATGCTCGGAGCGATCGCGGTGCAGGCCTCGCGTGCGGAGAAGAAGAACGATGCACGTTCGGCCGCGTTGCTGAAAGAGGGAACCGACCTGCTGAAAAAGGCTGCCGAATCGGCGGAGGATGACGCTTCGATCCAATTCAACTACGCGATGGCGACATACCTGAGCGGCAACCAGATGGAAGCGATCCCGGTGCTGCGTTCGGTGATCGCGGCAAGGCCGCAGGACGGTGAGGCCTATTACGTATTGGCGAAAGCCCTGGCCGCGACGAACGACGCTACCGCGACGACCGTCGACAACCAGGCACGCACGCTGCTCGCGAGCGGGAACCGCTACGCCAACCTCGAGAAGGAATGGGTGAGGGCGAAGACGATCACCGATATACCTTTGCGTGTAGAACAGCCGCAGCGGAGGGATTTCGTCAGCGTCGTACTGAGCAAGCGCGATGGCGAGACGGCGACCACCGCCGTGAGCGAGAGCGAGAAGCTGATGACGCAGGCCCGGCAGCAATTCAAGGACGGGCAGGACGACGAAGCGATGGTGACGCTGCGGCGCGTTTTGGCCAGCGAGCCGATGAGTGCGGAAAGTTACCTCATACTGGGGAAAATTCACCTGCGCCGCGGCGACCGCGATCAGGCGGCCAGTTCGTTCAAAACGGCGATATTCTGGGACAACAAACTGACCGAGGCGTATGTGAACCTCGGCCGAATCCACCTCGAGCGCGGGGAGTGCTTGCAGGTGAAAACCTATGTGGCTCAAGCACTTGAGGTCGATCCGGACAACCCGGAAGTGGCCGCTCTGCAGCGTCAGGCGGATAGATGTTCCAAATAGTGTAAGTCGCGGGGGCCGCGAGTTGCAGGTTCAAGGTTCAAGGTTCAAGGTTCGTCGTCTAATTTGAGTCGCGTAACCCTTTTATTATCAAGCTTATAGCTAGAACTTTGAACTTTGAACATGGAACTTTGAACAACTGAAGAGGTTTTGGCACGGGATGTGCTTTAGGGAAAGCGGCTAGCTTGATAGGAAATATCAAGACCCCGCCGCCAACACTTCTCCGAGCGCGGTTTGCCACTGTGCTTGGTCACCTTCCGAGCGTTCCTTCAGTTGTCCTTCCTATTATGGGCCCGGTCATCCCCGACCGGGCCCACCCACTTTTAAACTACTAAATATTGCATTTACAAGGGTTTGACAGGTTTTCGATCAAAGTGAAACGCCAATAGGTCGAATTGCGCGTGCTTTCTCATTCTGACAGTATGCGGAATTACGAAACTCGGTAAAATGACAAAATCCGTCATCTTCGCCGTGACAAAATTTGTGCTGGGTCGGTCAAAATGGTGGGGTTATTTGTCAGGGTGAAAATTAGTTCGATCAGGAGTTTCGCGACAGAGTGCACAGGGGTAGGAATTTGGACATTTGGTTTCGGACCGGGCGGGTTCGTCGCCTTCAGCGACGGAATTGATCTGGTGTAGTGATTTAGGCTTCCGACATGCGGCCTACACCCTAGGCTTTAATGTTTGTCGCCGTTGGCGACGGGAGGCTTTAATGTTGGTCGCCGTCGGCGACGGGGATGCGGAGCTTTGGTAAACTTGGGCTGATGAAGCTGGCGAGGGTGAGCGAAGGGTTGCCGAGGGGGAGGAGCGTGCTGTTGGCGCTTCTTTCGGCGGTGCTGCTCGTCTTCGCGTTTCCGGATTTTGATCTGTGGTGGATGGCGTGGTTCGCGCTGGTGCCGCTGATGTGGACGGTGGAGCGGGAGAAGGATTCGCTGCCGCGGGCAGTCTTGACCGGATGGATATTCGGGACAGCGTTCTTTTTCGGCAGCTGCTGGTGGCTGACGTTCGCCCCGGTCACCTACGCGGGATTCCCGCCGATCGTCGCTTATCTACTATTGTTCTTCGCCGCCGCGGGTGCGGGGATATTCCCCGGGATTTTCGCGGGGCTTTTGGGTTTTCTGCTTCGCCGCTTCGGTTCCGTCGCGATGCTCGCGGCCCCGTTCGTGTGGGTGGCGACGGAGTTCGCGAGGTATTGGATCACGGGGAATAACTGGAATGCGGTCGGTTACTCGCAGGCGTTCGAGTTTTTCGTTCCGGGGTTGGCTCAGTTAGGCGGCGTTTTGTTCGTAAGTTTCTTCTGCCTCTTAATGAGTGCTGTGATCGTGTTCGCCATTCATCAGCGATCGCTCGTTTCGTGGTTACTCGTTGTAATTGTTGCTCCGCTAGTTTTGGGGATTTCCACGGTGGTCAGGCTTATTGCTTGGGGGCATATTGACGGCTACGAGCAAGTGGCAAACGTGATCGCGATACAGCCGAACGTGCCAATGTCCGGCCTCACTTATGAAAAGTGGCAAGCCTTGCGGAAGCGTCACGTGGCTTTGGCGGAAGAAGGCATATTTAAGCTTCGCTCCCAAGATCCAAAAACACGGTTGGGGGCCGTGACGAGTTTTGACCCGACGCCTATCGATGATAAGCCGCTGACCGTAATCTTCCCCGAATCGCCGATGAACTTCATGTACGAGACGGACGCGGAGACGCGTGCGTTCATCGATGGGTTTGCGAGGAAGAACGGGGTTTCGGTGATATTCAACTCGGCGGAACCGGACGGTGAAAAGCGTTACTTCAACTCGGCGGTGATGGTAGGGCCGCAGGGCGGCGAGATCGCCCAGTATGATAAGATTTACCTGTTGCCGTTCGGCGAATCCGTCCCAGCCCCTCTGCGAGCGATCGTTCCAGCCTTTGTAGGTAGCTTCTCATACGGGAGCGAGTACGATCTGTTGCCCCTGGGCGACGCTAAGGGCGGCGTGATGATCTGCTTCGAGTCGCACTTCGGCGAGCTTTCTCGGCAATACGTGCGCAGCGGGGCGGATGTGCTCATTGAAATGACCAACGACGGCTACCTCGGCCCGACGCCGGTGCTCCGGCAGCATCTGGCGAATGCGGTTTTCCGTGCGGTCGAGACGAATCGCCCAGTGCTGCGGGTCACGAACGTGGGGATAACCGCATACATCAACGAACGCGGCCAGGTGATCGACGCGGCACAGCCTTACACGGAAGACACGCGAGTCTGGTCGGTGGCGAGATCAGACGGATCGCAGACGCTGTACGTGCGATGGGGCGATTGGTTCGCGTGGGTTTGCGTGGTGGTGACGGTGGGTTTATTGCTGTTAGGAGTTGGCCATCGTCGGACGGTCGCCAACGGCGACCAACATTAAAGCCTAGGGTGGAGGCCGAAGGCCGGAACCCTAGGACGCGAGCAAGATATTGTGCGCTCCCTGAAGGGGAGGAACGGCCACGTTGATGGTTTGTCCCCTTCAGGGACGGAAACAATATCGCGATTTAACCTAGGGTTCCATTCGCTACGCTCATTGCACCCTAGGCTTTATTATTTGTCGCCTTTGGCGACGGGAATTCCGAGCATTTGAGTTTATTTTCGGTCGCCGTTGGCGACGTGAAGGAAATGGAATTACAAGAACTGCAGTCAAAACACGAAGAGATAAAAGAGAAAGTTGCCCAACTTGGGAGGTTTCTTTGACCGGCCGGGGAAGGAGAAAGAGCTTGAAAAGCTAGAGGCGCAGATCTCTGAGCCGGATTTTTGGAACGACTCTGAGAAGGCTCAGAAGGTGATGTCGGTGCGGAGCCGCTTGGAGAAGGCCCTGCAGCAGCAGGCCGATTTCGAGCGGGGCGTCTCGGATGCGGAGGTGCTTTTCGAATTCGCGGAAGACGATGCGGATTCGGCGAATGAGCTTGAGGCACTGATCACAAAGCTCGAGAAGGACGTCGCCGCGGCCGAGGTGCAATCGCTGCTGTCGGGCGAGACGGACGCGAACAACGCGATCTGCTCGCTGCAGGCGGGGGCGGGCGGCACGGACGCCCAGGACTTCTGCCAGATGCTGCTGCGGATGTACCTGCGCTGGGCGGAGCGACGCGGGTTCAAGGTCGAGATACTCGACGAGCAATCGGGCAGCGAGGCGGGGCTGAAGTCCGCCACGTTCCGCGTCGAAGGCGATTACGCTTACGGGCTGCTCGCGACGGAGGCGGGCGTGCATCGGCTCGTGCGGATCTCGCCGTTCGCATCGGGTGGCAGCCGCGAGACCAGCTTCGCGTCGATGTTCGTTTCGCCGGAGATCGACGAGAACATCGAGGTCAACATCGAGGATAAAGACCTCCGCGTCGATACATACCGTTCATCCGGTGCCGGCGGGCAGCACGTCAACGTTACGGACAGCGCGGTCCGCATCACGCACCTGCCGACCAACATCGTGGTCACCTGCCAGAACCAGCGTTCTCAGATACAGAACCGTGCCGTCGCGATGCAGGTGCTGCGTTCGAAACTCTACGAACTGGAGCTCGAAAAACGCCGAGCCGAGACCGCCGACCTCGAGGCGAACAAGATGGACATCTCGTTCGGCTCGCAGATCCGCAACTACGTGCTGC
>JAEZJR010000067.1 GCA_023415725.1 Acidobacteriota bacterium | reverse complement strand
GGGTCATCCGCTTGAATGCCCGGAAGCGCTCGTTGATCTCGGGGTAATCGAGAGCGTCGACGCGTTCCGTGCCGAACTTCTCGACGTTGAACGACGCCATCACGGAGCCGTAGACCATGGCCCGGCGCATCGTGTCGTCGTTGATCTCGTTCTGAGCGGCGAGGTAGCCCATGAAGCCGCCGGCGAAAGTATCGCCCGCACCGGTCGGGTCGAAGACGCTCTCGAGCGGATAGGCCGGCGTCGCGAAGTAACCGTCTTTTGTGAACAGCGTCGCGCCGTACTCGCCGCGTTTGATCACGACGGCTTTCAGGCCGAGGTCCATGATCGCGCGGGCGGCCTTGTAGATGCTGGGTTCTTCGGTTAGCTGACGAGCCTCGGCGTCGTTGATGATGATGCAGTCGACGACCTTGATCGTCTCGATCACGGCTTCCTTCATCGACGAGATCCAGAAGTTCATCGTGTCCATCGCGACGAACTTCGCATCGCCGCACTGCTCGCGGACGTCCTTCTGGAGCATCGGGAGGATGTTCGCGAGGAAGAGCAACTTGGCGTTTTTGGAGTTTTCCGAAAGCTTCGGCTGGAATGTCTCGAACACGTTCAACTGGGTGTCGAGCGTGTGGGCGGTGTTCATGTCGTAATCGTAACGGCCGCTCCAGAAGAACGTCTTGCCGTCGGGCACGACCTCGATATCGCTGGTGTTGATGTGATGCCGGCGGAAAACGTCCCATTCCGCATCGCTGAAATCTCCACCGACCACGCCGACCGCGTTCACCTCGGTGAAAAACGAAGCCGACAGACCAAAGTGCGTCGCCGCACCACCCAAAACCTTATCGCGCTTGCCGAACGGCGTCTCCAACGCGTCGAAAGCGACGGAACCAACTACAGTAAGTGACATATGTATCAGTGGTCAGTGGTCGAGGAACAGTGGTCAGTAAGAGTACTGCCTGCTGGTACCAGCGACCAATGAATTGTTCATTTTACACGCCAGGGCGGGTTTTTGCGATTGTCGCCGGCTATAAGCGAGGAAACCTATATTGCCAATTATGTTAGAATTCACTGATCAGGAGACATTATGGGCACGGTTCTGGAGAATAGTGACGAGCTAAAAGAGGTCTTCAAGTCTGCTTTAGTGGAAGTGCTGCAGGAGCGACAGGACCTGGTGCGCGAACTTCTGGACGAAGTTATCGAGGATATTGCCTTTTCGCGTGCTATAGAGGACGGCGAGGCGACGCCGGCCGTTCCTCGTGAACAGATCTTCGAGCAGCTGGAGACCGCGAATTGAAAGTCGAATTTCGCGAGAGCTTTTTGCGGGATATCCGTAAAATAAAGGACAAAGGAGTTCTCGAAACTCTTAAGAAGACGATCGAGAACGTCGAAAACGCCGAATCATTAGCGGAGATCAACAGTCTGAAGAAAATGCACGGATCGCGAGGCTATTTTCGGATTCGACTCGGTGATCACCGCGTCGGCCTGAAGTTGGAGGCTGAGACGGTCCACTTCGTTCGATTCCTTCATCGTAGAGAAATCTATCGATTTTTCCCCTGATCAGTTGACCCGCCACGGCGGGTTTTTGCGATTGTCGCCGGCGTGGAAGAGGCAGATCTTGTTGCCGTCGGGATCTTTTAAGTAGGCTTGGCGCCAGAGCCAGGGGCGGTCGGTGGGGTCTTCGTCGAAGGCGAGGCCGAGCGATTTGAGGCGGGCGACCTCGGCGTCGAGGTCGTCGCATTCGAAATAAAGGACAATGTTGTTAGGGGGCACACTCCCTACCGGTCGTGATTCCACCTCTTGTATCGAAATCGTGGAATCGCCGTCGGGGCATTCGAGACGGGCATAGCGGGGCAAGGAATCGACGATAATTTTAAGGCCGAGTTTTTGGAAGAACTCGGCCGTTTCTATCGGTTTGGAAGTGTAAATGGTGACCTGGTTGAGGTTCATTGCGCCGGTTTGAGGACCGCGAGGGTCTTTTCCGCGTCGGATCTGTACTTGCTATCGGGATACTTCTCGATCAGCGTCGAAAGGTAGAGGGCGGCGTTTTCCTTCAGTTTTTCTGGGGTGTACTTCTCCCGATCCTTTTCGGTCTTCAGGTCGATCTTTTGCCGGCCTTTGTTCTCAGACAGATAGTACGAACTCATCCCCGCGAGGTAGAGAAACTCGTCCATCTTGGAAAACTCCGGATAGGCCGCGTAGGTTTCCTCGAAACGCATCAGGACCTGCTTGTAGGCCTTTTTCAACGGCTTGAACGCCTGCCACGCCACGTCGAGGTTGTGCTTGGCGTCAGTCTCGAGCAGCGGGTCGCGGTCGATCGCAGGGTCGATATTACGCTGCGCGATCGCAGAACCGCTAAAGAGGAAAACCAATGCGAGTAAGGGAAGAAAAAATTTCTTCATAACAAACTACAGATGACCGCTGGGCCCGAATAGTTTACCAAAGCTCGGAGTTCCACCTTTAGGTGGCCCAGTGCCCCCCAGAGGCGTTTCGGGGCCACGCCGGCCATCTAAAGATGGAACTCAGAACTTATTTGGCCGCATATTTCCCGATGATCGCGTCGAGTTTTTTCGCCGTTTCCGCCGGCCAGTGGTCGGGGGCGGTGAAGATGGCGTTTTTGATGGCGTCGCGGAATTGGTTCGGGGTTTTCTTGGCGGCTACCTTTTGAACGGCCTCTTTCAGGATCAATTGGGCGTTGCGGACGTTCTTGTTGAGGTATTCGACGACCATGTCGATGGTGACGGCGTCGTGTGCCTCGTGCCAACAGTCGTAATCGGTGACGAGCGCGAGCGTGGCGTAGGCGATCTCGGCCTCGCGGGCAAGTTTCGCTTCCTGCAGGTTCGTCATCCCGATGATGTCCATACCCCATTGGCGATAGACGTTTGACTCGGCCTTTGTCGAGAACGCCGGGCCCTCCATGCAAAGATACGTGCCGCCGCGGTGTACGTTGACGCCGACGGTTTTGCAGGATTCTTCGAGAATGTCGCCGAGTTCGTCGCAGACGGGATGGGCGAATGTGACGTGCCCAACGATTCCTTCCCCGAAGAAGGTCGATTCTTTTGCTCGTGCCCGCGTGCGGTCGAAGAACTGGTCCGGGATGACCATGTCGGTCGGGGCGTACTGCTCCTGCAGGCTGCCGACGGCGGAGACCGAGAGGATGTACTCCACCCCGAGCATCTTCATCGCGTAGATGTTCGCCCGGTAGGGAACTTCAGTCGGCATGAACTTATGCCCCCGTGCGTGCCGCGGCAGGAACGCCACCGTCACGCCTTCAAGTTCGCCGATGATGAAGGCGTCCGAAGGGCTACCGAACGGGGTCTCAACCACCTGTTCCCTAACATTTTGAAGCTCGGGCATTTGATAAAGGCCCGAGCCGCCGATTATTCCGATATTCACTATTTCCATTAATGATGTTTTATCTGTCACCCACGGTTTCGCTTCGCTTCACCGTGGGCTAAATTCTATCGTCCGCTTCGCGGACTTTTGATACTACGAGTTTATCGCGATCGGTTCTATTCTATTTTCTGTCGCGGTCAATCGGCAAAGCGGGTGCTCAAGGTCGTGATAGAAGAGGCACAGCCACTCTTGCTCAACCGCCTTAGGTAAGGTGTCCCTCTTGAACACAAGTGTTTCCGTCGGGTAAAGGTCGTAGCCCATTATCCAGGGGAGCGGGACGTGGTGGCGGGTGGGGATGAGGTCGGCGAAGCCGAAGAGCGTCGTCCCGCCGCGGTCGAGCCGCCAGGTTTGCATCGTTTCGGAGTGGCCGCGGGCGGTTTGGATCTTTAGGCCCGGGACGGGTTCGTAGTCGTCAGGCATCGGTTCGAGCTGGCCGGTTTCCTTTAGAGGTTCCCAATTTTCAGGGAGGTAACTTGCTCGGTCCCGTTCGTGCGGGTTTTCGGCGTGAGCGAGTTCGGAGGCGGAGATGAGGTAGCGAGCGTTTGGAAACTGGGGAACGGGCCGTTGTGATGAGCTCGTCGCGTTCGCGAACCCGCCCGTTACCACGGGCGGTTCTGACAAGACCGTATTCCCTCCAGCGTGGTCGAAGTGGAGGTGGGTGTTGATGACGATGGTGATGTCTTCGGGGCGGGCACCGGTTTTTTCGTAGAGGGTTTCCGCGAAGGGCTTATCGCGAAAGATGCCGTACATCTCGATCTGTTTGGGCGTCCATTTTTCTCCGATGCCGGTCTCGATCAGGATCTTATCCTTCCCTGTATCGATGAACACACAATTCATGTTCATCCGGATGCGGTTCTTATTGTCGGGCGGGGAAACCCGCTCCCAAACGACGCGAGGGACGACTCCGAACATCGCCCCTCCGTCCAACCTGAATTCCGTGTCGGGGATGACCTCGACACGGTAATCACCGAATTGCATTATTTCTTCTTGGGCTCGGCCTTTTTGGACTCCGCTTTCTTGTCCCCGGCCGGTGCCGCCTCGTCTTCCTCAGGCATCTGCATCTGCTGCATTTGCTGCTGCTGGCGATCCATCATCTGCTGGATCTGTTCCTCGGAGACTTCCGGCACGTCGAAATCTTCGGGGACCTCGATGTGGTTCGAGGCAACGATCTCCTCGATCACCTTCTTCTGCTTCTCTTCCTCGAGCTTCGCCCGTGCGTACTGCTTCACGGGGACCTCACGACCCATCGGGTTCTCGGGATCCTTGAACCCCGTCGAGATCAGGATGTGGCGTGCGTTGTAGGTCGTGCCGGCGTTATCGCCTTCCTTCACTTCGTTCTTGCTCTCGAGCTTGATGATGTGGAAGCCGAAATCCGTTTCGACCAGGTTCGGGACGATCTCGCCCGGCTGGACGGACATCGCGGCGTCCTCGAAGGGCTTCACCATCTGGCCCTGGCGGATATTCTCATAGAGGCCGCCTTTATCCTTGCTGCCGGGGTCGGTCGAGAATTCCTTAGCGAGTGCTGCGAAATCTTCACCGGCCTTCGCGCGATTCAGGACCTCTTCCGCCTTGGCGCGTTTTTCGGACGGGTCGAGCTCCGGATGCTCGGATATGTACTTCGCCACCTCTTCGTCGGTCACCTTGGCCTTTTCGGCCATCTTGTCGGAATAGAGGCGAGCGAGGAACTGTGCCTGCTGGAGCTTCACCTGCAGGTTGACCTTATCGACGAATTCCTTCGGGAGTTCGCCGGCCTCGGCCTTCTTCTCGAATTCATCGACGTACAAATGGATCTTGGCGAAAAACTCGCGGGCCTGGTTGCGCTCCTCATCGGTGATCTCGCGATCGGCCATTTGAGGGTTTTCCTTCTTCAGGATGGCGATCTTCGAATCGAGGAACTTCTTGAATTCTAGCTCGTGGTCTTTTGCTCCGAGTCCGATCTTGTCCTTCAAGTTCTCGAAGAAGCCTTTTTCAGGCTGCTGTCCCTCACCCCAGAACGCCTTCACCTGATCTTCGGAGATCATGCCGAACGGCGGCATCGGGCCTTTGTCCTTGTTGGCTTCTTTGTCGTAGCTGACGGCGACGACCTCGTTTCGGATGTTCTGGAGCTCTTCCTTGTAGGGCGACTCATTAGCGAGGCCGTCTTTTTGTGCCTGGCTGGCGAAGGCGAGCAGTTCCTTGAGATTTTCAAGCTGCTGCTTCTTCATTTCCGGATCGTCCTTGAACCGCTTCAGCACCATCGGGTTCGTCTTTGCGACGTCCGCGAGGAGCATCTCCACTTCCTGTTTGCTGATGGAATTGAAC
>JAEZJR010000305.1 GCA_023415725.1 Acidobacteriota bacterium | reverse complement strand
TCGACTAGTCGGCGGCAGCGTCATTTTTGTATAAGAGACAGGGAGCAAGTTCAACACGCCGAGGTTCAGGCTGATGACCGCGAGGATCGAGAACAGCCCCACGAAGCCCGCTTCGCGGACGACCTTGGCGATGATCTGATCGATCCCGACCGGGCCCGCGAGTCCGGCATCCTTTACGGAACGCTCACCTGCGAAAAGCTGCCCGAAAACACGGCCCGTGAGCTTGAGGATCCTCATGTTCGAGTCGTACGCGAATGCGGCCGCTCCGGCGATGCCGACCGGGACGCGGGTCGAATAGGTTCCGGCACTGAACCCAGCGCCGATACGGAATGCACCGTCCTCGCTCTGTTTCGCCTGCGTCGTCAGCTCGATCCGTTCGCCGTTGCGTTCGACCGTAAGCTTGCCAGGTGCGTCTTTATTCTCGCGGATCTGTGCGGTCAGTTCCTGGCTGTTTCGCACGGTCTGACCGTTGAACGCGATCACGCGGTCGCCGACCTTGAGCCCGGCTTCTTCAGCGGGGCTGCCCGGAAGCACGTTCCCGGCCTCGACGGGTTCCACACCCGGATCAGGCCTGAGCCCGATCTCGCCGATCTTGTTGCCGTCGACGTTCGTTTCCGCCGGCGTTACCGTCAGAGGGATCTTATGGCCGCCGCGATCGACGGTGAGCGGGATCTGCTTTCCGGGGGAGATCAGGGTTTCGTCCTTGATTCCTTCCCATGTGGGATTCTCGATGCCGTTGAACGCCACGATGCGGTCGCCCGGTTTGATCCCGGCTTGGTCTGCTGCTCCGTTAACGTCGGTCACGCCAACTATTGGGGCCGGCATCGACGGAACGCCGTAGATCAGGGCTCCCGCGAACGGGATCGACAGGGCCAGCACGATATTCATGAACGGCCCGCCCAGCATCACGAGGAACTTCTGCCAGCGGGGACGGAGTTCGTAAAGCTCGGAATCCGGGACCTTTTCGTCCCTCGAGGCGCCGCCCTCAAGAGCGGAGGTCTCCTCGTCGCCGTAGAGTTTCACATAGGCACCGAGGGGGATCGCGGAGATACGGTAATCGGTATGCCCGACCTTGAAGCCCCAAATACGGGGCCCGAGGCCGAAGAACGAATAAGCCTCAACCCGCATGCCAAGCCACTTGGCCACGATGAAATGGCCGAACTCGTGGATGTTGATCGCGATGCCGAGAACGAATACGACTGCGAGAATTACTAATAAAATATCGGGCATAAATGCTTCAGGGCTGCTGACAGACCTTCAAATTAGAGCCAATTTGGCCCCGTATCGTTGCAGAAAATCACGCCGTGGCGGCCTGGTTTTCGACCCTCATTATAGCGCGTCCGCGGGCCCATTCATCGGCGGCGAGGATGGTTTCGAGCGAGTCGGCGGCCGCGGTTTCGTGTTCGTCCATGACGCTTTCGTTCACGGCGGCAATGTCGATAAGCCGGATCTTGCCGTCCAGAAAAGCCCTTACGGCCACCTCGTTCGCGGCGTTCAGCACCGCGGGCATCGTCCCGCCGGTCCGCAAAGCTCGATACGCCAGGGCGAGGCACGGAAAGCGGTCGAAGTCAGGATCTTCGAACGTTAAGTTGTTCAATTTAGCTATGTTAAGCGGCTCGAGGCATCCTTTCTGCCGGTGCGGGTAGGTCAGGGCGTACTGTATGGGATGCTTCATGTCCGTCACACCAAGCTGGGCTATAACCGAGCCGTCGACCATCTCAACCATCGAATGCACGACAGACTGGGGATGCACGATCACGGAAATTTGGTCCGCGTCGAAACCGAAGAGCCATTTCGCCTCGATCACCTCGAGGCCCTTATTCATCAATGTCGCGGAATCGATCGTGATCTTCTGGCCCATGTCCCAATTCGGGTGGTTGAGGGCCTCTTCGCGGGTCGCGGCGGCGATCTCGTCCTTCGTTCTTGTGCGGAAGGGGCCGCCCGAGGCTGTCAGGATAAGACGCTTGACCTCGGCGTAATTCTCACCGCGCAGGCACTGGTGGATGGCGTTGTGCTCGCTGTCGACGGGGACGATCTCGGCACCGGACTTAACGGCCGCAGCGGTCATGAGTTCTCCGGCCATGACGAGCGTTTCCTTGTTCGCTAAAGCGATGCGCTTGCCGGCCTCGATCGCACGGAGCGTGGGAACGAACCCGACCGCGCCCACGGTTGCCGAAACCACTGTTTCCGCATCGGGATGCGTCGCGACAGCGATCAGGCCCTCGGTACCGAGTTCGATATCGGGCGACGCTGCACCGTACTCATGAAGGAGACGCTCGAGTTTCTCGGCGCACACCTCGTCGTCGCACGAGACAAGTTCAGGCTTGAATTGGGCGACCTGTTCGGCAAAGCGGCGCATGTTGCGGCCGGCCGCCATCGCGACCACGCGCACGTCGCCGAGGTGCTCCGCCACCTTCAGCGTGTTGCAGCCGATTGAACCGGTCGAACCGAGTACGGAAATAGATCGCATAGCAACGCAGAATGTCTAGGTTAGCATACCGCAACAGGCGCGGCACGGACTTTGCGGGAGAAATGCTTGCTCTCCAACAAACGGTATGAAATCAATACGGAAACATACCCGTTCATTCGAAAAAGCGGTTTTGTTAGATTCGAAATCGTAGTTCGATAGACGAAATCGTTAACCAAACAAACATAGAACCAAGGGAGGTAGATGATGAAAAAAGTACTTATCTTTGCGCTATTGCTAGGAACGGTAGGTGTGGTAGCACCAGGTGCAGAAGCAAGGACCGTCGATACATCGGTAGGAGCAACAACCGAGGCCCCGCAGGTCTGGCGTCAACGAAACCGCAACCGCAACCGAATTCGAAGGGTCGTGACGACGACGAGGATCAGGCGAGTGGGCCCGTACCGGTATCGTGAAACGATCCGTGTCACGTACTTGCCGAACGGCCGCACCCGCACGCAGGTTATCAACAGGGTCCGCCTTGCAGGCCGACGCTACTAGTACACGTTCAGCGGAGAGAAAGAAGACGGGCCGTCACTTCGGCTCGTCTTCTTTCTTTGATCCCGCGAATTCGGCGGCGGCGTCGAAGCGGTCACTTCGCTCGATCCCCCGGGCCTGCTGCTCGGCGAGGTGTCGGTTGAATTCGGCGGAGCGGTTCCGCGGAACGCTCAGCGTCTTCCACTCGCTCGCCTTGAGATGTTTCGCTAAGAAGACGATCTGCCCAACGTGGTAGCTGTAATGCGTGAGCTGCCGGTTGATCGCCTC
Organism: Acidobacteriota bacterium; assembly: GCA_023415725.1. Taxonomy (GTDB): domain Bacteria; phylum Acidobacteriota; class Blastocatellia; order Pyrinomonadales; family Pyrinomonadaceae; genus OLB17. The sequence goes on along the minus strand of JAEZJR010000305.1, from coordinate 892 downwards.
GATGACCGAGTGAGGTTCGCCGCGGATCGTCACCGTGCGCGAAAAGTCTTCTTCGGTCAGCGGTTCGACGTTGTCGAAAAGAGTCTGCCAGCCGCTTTCCCAGAATTGCATCAACGACTCGCGCGTGTCGCCGATCATTTCGAATTCGGCGTCCCGGTGGCGGTCGGGTTTCTCGCCGTCGCTCGTGAGAAAATCGCGCCAGCGCGAATGCAAATTCCCGGCGATGTGCTTGACCATCACCGCTATGGAATTCGATTCTTCATCGATCTGCGCGAAGAACTCCTCGTCGCTGACCTGAACGATGGCGCGCTCGGCGAGTTTCTTGTAATCGCGGAACGATTTGACGGCGTTGGTGTGGTAGTTCTCTATGAAGTCGCTCATATGCTGAAGTAAATTTCAAAACAGCTATTGGCTATATGCAGGGCGATAAAAATATCATAATATATCGCAAAAGGTTTCGTGCCTTTCGTCTAAATCCTTGCTACGGCGGTTTCGCCCAATGAAGCCGCACATCTCTTGTGGTAACAATCAAGAAGATCCATTTCAGCCTCCGTTTTCGTACGGTTGCTGAACGCTGAGAATCATTAAGGAGTAATCATCGAATGAAAAAATTAGGTGTTTTGGGCAGTGCCCTTGTGTTTGCCATTATGGGTGCTGTTTCGACGTTCGCGCAGAGCTCGGATGACAAATGGACCGGTTATTATGTCGGCGGTTTCGGGGGCGTAACGCTTGCGCGGCCGGGCATCAACACCTCGACCGTCGCGCCGGTCGACGGGTACTTTGAAGACACGAGCGTCGCGGCGATCAACGCCGACGGAACTCGCAACCTGAGCGTCAACGGATTCACCGGCGGAGGCCAATTCGGATACAACCAGCAGTATGGCCGCATCGT
>JAEZJR010000175.1 GCA_023415725.1 Acidobacteriota bacterium | reverse complement strand
TCGGACGATTCGACAAAGCGATCGAGATCTATACCTAAGGCGTGAATCTTAATCGACAAATTGCTCCCGCCCAGATCGTTTTGGCCAACGCATATTTCGATTCCGCGAAATTCGAGGAGGCGGAGACGTATTACTCCAAGGCTCTGGAGTTAGATCCGAAAAATGTAAATGCGCGCACAGATCTCGGGGCGACCTTCGTCGAGCGGGCCGCGCCCGACTACGGTCGAGCGATCTCAGAATTCAAGCGGGCATTGGAGATCGACCCGAAAAGCGCTCCATCACTTTACTACCTCGGGATCGCCCATTTGCGTGCAGGCGACCGTGCCGAAGCCGAAAAGGTGTTGGCGGAGATGGAAAAGAATGATCCGCAAAGCGAACTTGTTGCGCGGTTCCGACAGAACCTGAACGCGAAACAGCCTACTCAATAGTGACCCCGGAAACTTCGATCATCTGATAGCGGCCGACGGTACCATCCTTTGACACTACGGTTAGCACGGCCCGCTCGACGGTGAATTTGGATACTTCCGTCATCGGCCGCTCGATCACGCCGCCATTCTTAAATCTAATGACCAACCGGATCCCGGCCATCGGATCCACCGGCTTGGTCTTTTCTGCTTTTGGCCTATCGGGAGGGGACTTCACCTTCTCGGAATCAATTTTATCGCTAGGTTCCCGGACCTCTTTCTGAGTGATTTCAGCTTTTTCTCCGGCCTTATTCTCTTCTCTGCTCGCCTCAGCTTTTACGGGCGGACTGCGACGTGTTCTTGAGTTGCCCCTGCCCGGAGGTTTGGCGGCCTCTCCCTTCTTTGCACTCTCTTTTTCTTTGTCAGCGAGCGGGTCCGAAACGACAACTTCCGTTTTCGCGGGACGTTCCTCGGTAATCGTTTCGTCGGTTCTCTTATTAGGTCTTTCAGCTGACTCGGCGACTGTTTCAGGCGATACCGGTGTAGGCTCTTCCTTGGGCGAGGGCGTCGCCTTCGGGATCACCTCAATGATCGTACCGACCGAATTCACACGCACATTCGATTGCGTTTCGGAGTCTACTTTTGGAAGTCCCGGCACCTCATCAGGAGCCTTGGAAGCAACGAAACTTCCAGCAAATTTGATCCGATACGCCGCCTCTTCGTCGCCGGGTGTTCGTCCTGAGATACGGAGCAAGATGGTTTCCGGCTTGCGTAAATAGATCACGCGGCCCGTTTCCGAACCGGAAGCGTCGGCGTACATAACCATCTTGGTCAGCGGCCTAAGACCGGGGACGGCAAATACGTCAACATCTCCGGAGAAGTTCGTCGTCTGGACGTTGATGAACAGATCGCCTTGACCGCCCTCGAAAGTATAGAAGTGAGAGGTGAGGCGGGCATCTCCTACATCTCGCGCCTTGATGGTGCTTGCGATCTCGTTATCGCGAACGGGCGTCGGGAAATTCTGATCGGTCGATTGAGCTGGCAGGTATGAAGCGAAGAACGCGATCATTAGGTTCGTGATCGAAACGAGCGTCAGTTTTCGCAGTGCGTTCGGCATTGTCAAAAAAGTTCCTTGCGAAGATGGACGAGCCGCGAGGTTTCCTTGTATCCGAGTCCGAAGTGTGCAGCGAGACTCTGCTCGTTCCCTATCTCGACGTCCGACGCCATCTCAGTGCAACCCTTCTTACGTGCCCACTTTTCCGCCGCCGAAACAAGTTCGCGGCCGATCACGTTGCGCCGGTGTTCCCCCTCTACGAACCACCCTTCGATGTAGCCCACATGGTCCGTTTCACAGTCCTCAGCGAATGCACGTATGCTGGCCTCTAAAAAACCAACGGTCTTCCCGTTTCCGTCGTTCGCGACAAGCACAAGTTGCGTTTCGGGGTGGCCCAGGATCTCAAGCATTTCGCTCCTGTGCTCCTGCTCATCGTTGACGTCCCAGAGCGTTTTCCGCAATCGGAGCCAGTTTTCCAGGTCGGTTTCACGAAGCGGCCGGACGGCGAAGTCGTTTGCAGCCATTAAGGGTGATTCTAACAGCGGTTGCCGTACTGCAACAACAAGAAAGAGCCGGTCCCTGTGAACCGGCTCTTTGACCTGAATCGTCGTTCCGTTTATTCGCCCGCTTTTGCCGCCTGGCCTTTTTCCTGCAAGAGTTCAATGGCCTTTTTAAGCTGCACATCGTCGACGGACGGTTTCGCCTTTTCAGGCTGCGGAGTCGGCGATGCGTTCGGCTGCGGGTTCTGGTTTTGCTGATCCTGCTGGTCGATCAGTTCCTCTACTTCAAGCGGTTCCGGCGTGTCGGGGCGTTTCACCTCGATCGAGGGTTTAACCCCCATGGTAGCCCTCTCTTCGCCTAGAAACGGAACGCCGGCCGGCGAAGCCCATTTGGCGACCGTGAGCAACAATCCGTCCCCGCCACGAAGAGTGAACAGCTGCTGTTCTGTTCCGGCTCCAAAGCTGCGTTCGCCTACGACTTCGCCGCGTTTGCGTTCGAGTACAGCGGCGGCCACTGCTTCGGCTGCCCCGGCAGTGCCGAGATCTATAAGAACGTTCATCTGGCCATCATAGATGGCTTTCGACGGATCGGCCGTAAAAACTTTCGCGACCTTCCCGTCGCGGCCGATGACCTTTGCGAGTTCACCGTCGCGAATGAAGAGGTTGGCAACAGCGGCAGCCTCATCCAGTGTGCCAGTTGCGACACCGCGGAGATCGAGGACCAATTTTTGAACACCCTGTTTGGTCAAACCCTGTACCGCGTTGCGGATATCGTTCGCCTCACCGGTTTCGAGGCTGTTCACCTTGATCACGCCAACCTTTCCGCCCTCGACCCGCGTTTCGACCGGCGGGACCGTGTATGTGCCACGGGCCACCTTCAGCGTCTGCGGCTTCTCACCAGAGCGGAGAACACGAAGTGTGACCAGAGTTCCCGGCTGCCCCATGACCATTTGCTTAGCATCATATAGCGAAATATCGCGGGTCGCTTTGTTTTCGATGTATTCGATAACGTCACCGGCTTTCAGGCCCGCCTTCTCAGCATTCGAACCTTTGGTCACCGATACGACGTAAAGGTAAAGCGACACCTGAGAAAACTCAGCACCGATGCCGACCTTGTTCGAGGTTTTCGCGGCTTTGAAATCATTGACCTGTTCGGCGGTCAGGTACGAGGAGTAAGGATCGAGGCCACCAGCCAGCCCGCGGAGTGCACCCAGGCGGACCTTCTCAAGATTCGGCTCATCGACGTAGTCGTTTTGGATATGCTGCAAAACGGACTCGAATATCCGCATCTGCGCACCGGCGTCGTTTATCGGCTGCTGAGCACGCGTCCACGGGCTGAGCAGGCCGCCGACAGCGGCGTAGATCGCGATAGCGGCCGAAACGGCCATGATCGACATTTTTCCGCGAAATGACATTAGGTACCTCGTACTAGA
>JAEZJR010000143.1 GCA_023415725.1 Acidobacteriota bacterium | reverse complement strand
AATCGGGGCCGACCTCGAGCTCAAGCGATTTGAGGAACTTCGCGACCGAGTCCCGATCCCCGTTCAGTTTCAGGGCAAGGTTGTGTACGTCGGCGATCCGGTCGTAGAACGACGCGGTCTTCTTAAGCGGCAATGTCTTAGCTGCGGTCGTCATTTTTAAGCAAGCAATTTCAAGATCATTTCACGCATCTCGATTAAGCGGCTGGAGCTTGTCCCCGCTTCGATGTAGCGGATAACCCCCTTCCGGTCGATCAGCACAGCCGTCGGCAACGCCGTCGCACCGTAAAGCAGTTGGGTGCTTTGGTCTTTTCCGACCACAAAATCATACGGCAACTTCTGTTTCGTTCGAAAACGCTCGAGGAAGGCCAATTCACCCGGTTCATCTATCGGACGGCTCTCGTCCTTGCCGTAATAGCGGGTGAACCCGAGGATCACCAGCCCGTCGTCGGAAAGTTCGTTGTGCCACTCGATGAGAGAGGGGAACGCCTCAAAGCACGGCGCGCACCACGTCGCCCAGAAATCGATCAGCACGACCTTCCCCTTTAGATCCGCGATCCTCGCGGGCGTTCCCGGAAACCACTTATCAACGGTAGCGAAGTCGGGAGCGGCTTCCCCCAGCAGTTTGTAATGCTTCTCACGCTTCCTTAGCCGCTGGATCGCGTCGTTTCGCTGCCCGTCGAGTGGGAGGTCCTTGCCGGCCGCGGCCAGCATCGAAACGTACGTTTCCATCGCGAGCGGCTTACGTCCGGTCTCGATGCGGTAGGTTATCAGCTTGTCCGCCGCCTGGAAGTAAAAAACCGAATTGCCGACAGAGGCCGCCGCCTTTCTCAATTCTTCGAGCGTCGTCTCCGCCCCAGCGATCTCGTTCGTCAGCCTCTGCGCGTCGAACAGGATCATCGCGTTGTCGTAGACCAGATCGAGCCCGACGGAACGCAGACTCGGGTCCGCCATCAGCGTACGCGAGATCGCGAACGCTTCGCTTGCGTACGGCACCGCCTTTGCCGGTTCCGCGGCGGAAAGGAAATTCTTCGCCAACTCCGAGTTCATCCGAAGCTTTTCCGACGGCTTAGCCGGCTCGTTCTTCAGGTACTCGGCCAACGTGGCCGCCGCTTCATCGAACCGCTTTTGCTTCGCGGCGATGACCGTCAGCAGCGAGCGCGACGTCTGAGACCTGTCGGCGGCGCGGCCCTCATTAGCAAGGTATTTCCTTAAAGTCTCGGAGGTGTTGTCGAGATTATCGGAGATCCAATAAAGGAGTGCCAGATAATATGTATCTTCCGCCGAGAGGGGATCGCGCGTTGCGGCCGAGGCGGCGAGTTTCGCGGCGAGTTGCTTTTGTTCGCGTTCGGTTTGAAGCCGGAGGCGTTCATTTACCGGGATCTTCTTAGCTTCGAACTCTTCGAACTTAAGTTTCCGGTATTGGTTCGCCTCGTCGAACATCTCCTTGACAGAGCGATCCGCAGCCGAAACCGGTATCGTCTGAGCGACCCGCCGCGACTGCGCTGCGGCCGGCATCGCCAGGATCAAGATGAACAATACCGAGAATAACCTCATAAACTATTCGAAACGGCCGCCCCTCCGGAAGCTGAAAAGAACCGCTCTGGGCCAAACGCCTCAAGAAACTCCGAGCCGCCTCCAGTAATTGCTTCCGCAACAATCGCCCCGGTGATCGGGGCAAGCAGGATGCCGTTACGGAAATGCCCGGTGGCCACGAACAGCCCTTCACGGTCTGGTACCCACCCGATCACAGGCAGCCCGTCAGCGGCGAATGGCCGCAAGCCCGACCACGCTTCTTTGATGTCAAAATTACCAAGCGCCGGGGCGATCTCCAAAGCCGCGCCGCGAAGCTCCTCGATCGCTTCCGGCAACACTTCCTTCCGGAATCCGACATCCTCAACGGTCGCCCCGACCAGCACCCGCCCGTCCGAGCGGGGCACGAGGTACCCGCGAGAACTGTAAATAACGTGGTCGATCACACGTCCCGAGCCGCCTCCAAGGCTGATCATCTGCCCCCGTATCGGCCTGATCGCCGAACCTCCAATCAGGCTGCAGACCCACGAACCGTTCGCCACGACCACCGTATCGGCCTTGATCTCGCCTTCCAACACGCGAACGCCGATGGTCCTGTGGCCCTCGTTCAGGAGCTGGGTCGCTTCAAGGCCTTCCAAGATCGTAACGCCGCTCAGCTCACATGACCGCCGAAGTGCCTTCACCAGCTTCCGGTTCTCAACCTGCCAGTCGCCCGGGTAAATAAGGCCGCCGCGAACGGATCCTTTGACCTCTGGTTCGAGCTTTCTAACCTCCTCCGCCGTGAGCCTTTCAACCGCGATCCCCGCGCTACGCTGCCATTCGTAATTTTCAGATATCACCCGGTCGTCGTCATCGCCGAAACTCAGGAACAGCGTCCCGGTCCGATCGAGTTCGATATCGACACCGGTTTCCTCAAACAATTGAGCGGCAAAATCCGGATAAAGAGCGTTCGAAGCCGTACAAAACTGAAAGAACGGTCCTTCCTCGTGCGTCTCCGCGTTCGGCGCTAGCATCCCTGCCGCCGCCCAGGAAGCCTCCTCGCCACATCGGCCCCTGTCGATCAAGGTTACGGTGGCCCCGGCTCGCCGTCGAAGTTCACGGGCGGTGCTCAACCCGATCACACCGCCGCCGATCACCAAAATGTCCGATCCTGTCGTATTCACTAAAGGATTAGATGATATTAAACCGAGGGCTAAAGTAAAAAGGCTGAATCCTTTAGCCCGCTCATGCTTACTCCGAATCCACACTCCCATCGGCCCGAACGACCAGTAAAATCAAAGAGCCGGTCATTCCCAAGAGTAATTTCATTTAAGTGGCCGGCTTTGGGTACAATTGTTGATTGACCCGCGAGATTCTGGCTATTTCAGGCGGCGTTACGGATATATGGCAAAACATACAATTACTCTTATCCCGGGGGACGGCATCGGGCCGGAGATCGTGGCAGCAACGGTCAAGATCATCGAGGCGACAGGCGTGGACATCGAATGGGAAACGCAGATCCTCGGCGCACAGGCTCAAGAAAAATTCGGCACTACCCTGCCCGATAACACCATCGATTCGATCAAGCGCAACAAGGTGGCCTTAAAGGGCCCGCAGATGACGCCGGTCGGGAAGGGGTTCACGTCCGTTAACGTCGGCTTGCGAAAGGCTTTGGACCTCTACGCGAACGTCCGGCCGATCAAGACCCTCCCGAACGTGCCGAGCCGTTATTCCGATATCGATCTCGTGATCGTCCGCGAGAACACAGAGGGACTCTACGCCGGGCTCGAGCACACGGTCGTCCCGGGGGTCGTTGAGGGCCTCAAGATCGTCACCGAAAAAGCCTCCACCCGCATCGCTCGTTATGCTTTCGAATACGCTCGGGCGAACGGACGCAAAAAGGTCACATGCGTCCATAAGGCGAACATCATGAAGCTCTCTGACGGTCTGTTTCTTGAGTGCTTTGAACGGGTCGCCAAGGAATACCCCGAGATCGAGGCCGACAACAAGATCGTCGACAACTGCTGCATGCAGCTCGTGATCAAGCCGGAGCAATTTGATGTGCTAGTGCTCGAGAACCTCTACGGTGACATTGTTTCGGACCTTTGCGCCGGGCTGATTGGCGGCCTTGGTCTCGCTCCTGGGGCGAACATCGGTGAGCAGGGGGCGGTGTTCGAGGCCGTGCACGGCTCCGCCCCGGACATCGCCGGGCAGGGCGTCGCGAACCCTACCGCCATCCTGATGTCAGGATTGCTCATGCTGCGGCATCTCGGCGAACAGGACGCCGCGAATCGGATCGAAAAAGCGATGCTCGAGGTCTACGCGGAAGGGAAATACATAACCCGCGATCTCGGCGGCACAGCAAAGACCGACGATTTCGCACGGGCGATCTGCGAAAAGGTCACTTCCGATTCCGCAGCCTCCGCTTAAATTGCAAGAAACCGTAACGAAGCGCGTTCAATAATTGGCACCTCAGTGTGTGGGCCGAACGAGGAGGGAAAGATAATGAGAATATTGACCGCGGTACTATTACTTTTATTCGGTTTGGGTTCGTTTTCGGCCGTCTCGGCGAAGCAGCCCGAACGCGTCTCGGTAAAGATCAACCGGTCGGTGGTAGCCAAGGGCGGGATCAAGATCAAGTTCGTCGAGCTTGTAGAAGATTCACGATGCCCGACCGATACGAATTGCATTTGGGCCGGGAATGCGAAAATCAAAGTGCGTGTCACGAAAAACGGCCGCTCGAAGGATCTTGAAATGAATACAGGTTTGGATCCGAAGGAAGTGTTTTTCGCAGGGTACAGCTTCAAACTTGTCGGGTTGACCCCACAGCCCCGCAGCGACATCCGCATTGACCGAAACGGTTACGTCGCTAAGATCGAGGTGCAAAGATCAAATAACAAGGAAGGCACATAGTAAAACGGCCGGCAACATGCAATGCCGGCCCTTTTGTTTCTATTGAGAGATTTTCGGCATTAGTTCGATTATCTTGCCGCCGGCATTGTAAGGTACATCATCACCAGCATGAGTATGAAATACGGCACAAGCACCGCGGCACCGGGATAATCCTTTGCGATCCGCTGGCCAAAGAACAGAGCACAGAAAGTCGCCGCCCCGGTCACCGCCGACCAGAAAATGAGCACCGTCGAGCCCGCGATCAGGAAATAAAACAGTCCCGCTAACGCTAGCAACCCCGTAACGATCTCCATCACGGTGATCGTCGCGAGCATGACCGGCACCGTTCCCGCAACAAAGGTCTTTTCAAAATGTCCGGTCAACCACCCCAGGTTGCCCTTCCAATCGAACACCTTGTCGAGGCCCGATTGAATGAAAAGGATCGCCGTGAAAAGCGCGGCGAAGAGAGCGGGTAGATTGCGGATCAACTCGTCAGTTTGCATATGCGAAAAGAAAGGAGACCCGCTTGAAATGCTCAAGCGGGTCCGACGGTTCACTTGCGGCCTTTTGCCATCAGGGCCTCGATCTCCTCGGCTTCCTTCGGCACCTTGGACGTAAGATTGCGATTCCCATCCTCGGTGACCAGTACGTCGTCTTCGATGCGAATGCCGATACCGCGATATTTCGCCGGAGCATCTTTATCATCTGGCGGGATGTAAAGGCCCGGCTCGACGGTGAGCACCATCCCCGGAGCGAATGGCTTCGATTCCTTCGCATACTGGTCCACGTAATATCGTCCCGCGTCGTGCACGTCCAGGCCGAGGTAGTGTCCAACCCCGTGCATGTAATATTTCAGGTAGGCTTTCTTACTGATCAGATCCTTTGCCTTGCCCTTCAGAAGGCCCAGTTTCAGCATCCCTTCGGTCAGCAGTTCGATCGAATACTTCTGACGATCGGCCCACCTGTTGCCGCTGACCGTGTAGTCGATGCACTGCTTCTGAACATCAAGCACGACGTCGTAAACTTCACGCTGCGCGGGAGTGAATTTGCCATTTACGGGGAACGTTCGGGTGATGTCCGAAGCGTAACCCTTATATTCGGCTCCTGCGTCGATGAGTATCAAGTCGCCATCGCGTAGCGGCATGTTGTTTTCGACGTAGTGCAGTATCGTTGCGTTCACGCCGCCACCGATGATCGAATTGTAGGCGACCCCGCTCGCGCCTTTGTCCTTCATGTAGGCTTCCATCATCGCTTCGACCTGGCCCTCGTTCATGCCCGGCTTCACCTTCTTCATCGCGAGGATGTGTGCTTCAGCGGCGATCATGGCTGCCGTCTGCATGAACTCCGCTTCCTCCGGTGTCTTGTGCAGCCGCATCTCCCCAAGGATGATCGTCGGATCGATGATCGTGTGAGGCGGGTATGCGGACTTCAACCGGCGAACTCGTTGGTTGGATAGATACTTCAGCATCTGCTGGTCGAGATCCTTATCCACTGCGAAACGGTAATACAGCTTTTCGTGCCCGTCGAGCAGTTTCGGCAGATCGGCCGCGAACTTGTCGATCGGGAACGCTTTGTCCGCGGCGTAATTTTTCACCGCCCCGTCGACACCTTCACGGCGGCCGAACCACGTTTCCATCTCCGGATCGCGCGGGCGAACGTAAAGCGTGTACGGCGACTTCTTGTTTTGCGGGTCGATCACAGCGACAGCATCCGGCTCAGGAAAACCGGTCAGGTACCAGAAGTCCGAATCCTGGCGAAACTTGTACTCGGTATCGTAGCTGCGCGTTTGCTCGTGCGCCGCGGGGATGATCGCTATGGAGTTTTCCTCCATCTGTTCGATAAATCGTTTCAATTGAGGACGCATATCCGAAGATATTATCGCAATCCCGAGATTTTGTCGTGAATGCTGCAAGTCGTTTTCCGACATAGCGTTCATCCGTTGAGGATTGTTGTTATAATGCCCGTTGCTTCACCCTCTAGGAGAACCCAAATGAAAAGAACGATACTCGCCCTGGCGATGCTTCTGCTCGCCTCTTCCGCCTACGCCGACATCCCCCGGCCTGACGCGTCGCCGGCGGGCAAAAAAGCCAAGGTCGTCGACACCCACCTATCTATTTACCTGGATAAAAACGCAAAGGAGGCGCGTTTATTGATCCCCCGAAGCCAGCTCAAGGAACTCCGGGCACAGCTCGACGAGATCGATGGACCGGATGACACGGCAGCTTTGGGTTCGACCAGTTCCTTAACCCGTGTGCAGACGATCGTCAGCGGCGTCTTCATCAGCCTCGCGCTGGTGTTCGGCGGGATATGGTTCGCCCGCGGCGGCAAAATCCACTCCAAGACGAGCAAGGCCGCGGCCGCGGCGATGGTCATTTTCGCTGGCGGAGCTTTCGCCTCGATCGTCTACGGCAACATCGGCCCGCCGCCGGATGCTCGCGAGATAACAGGGAAAATGTTCTCGCCAGCGGTGCACGCTTACAAAGGCGGTGGCGGCAAGATCAAACTCGAAATTTCGGACACCGACACCGTTCCGAAATTGATCGTTCCCGACCCCGCATCGACACCCGCCGACTAATGCAGGAGATCCGCACCAAAGGCTTCGAGTGGCAAAGCGCCCACGCGTTCGCGGGGCTCTTTCTGCTCGCCTGCGCTTTCGGGGCGGCTCTCATCGCATCGTTCCCGCTGCAGCTTTCCATCGCCACGATCTTCCTCTTCGCCGGGCCGCACAACCTGATGGAGTTCCGCTATTTCGCTTCCCGAATGCCTGTGCGATGGGGAAGGTCGCGAGCTTTCTACTCGGTCGGGATAGGCGGCGTTGCTGTGCTCACGGCGGCGTATCTGACGCTGTACTTCGCGAGTGGGAACTGGCTCTGGGCGGCGGAGAACTGGGCGATAGCCGCCGCGATTTGGAATACAGCGTTCATCCTTTGGGTCGGGCTGCTCTTCCATCTGCGGGGCAAACAGAAACGGCGTGATTGGTCCATCGCCTTCGCGATCGCCCTTTTTCTTGCCGGCCTTGCCTGGATCATCCCTCAATTCTGGAGCCTAGCGCTCGTTTACCTACATCCGCTCGTCGCGATGTGGTTCCTCGAAAGGCAGATTCGCCGGACGCGCCCCGAATGGCAGCGGGCTTACCATTTCTGCCTCGCGTCGATACCGTTATTTCTGATCCTGATCTGGGCGGCGACCGCCGGGCAGCCGCAGCTCTCCGAAGAAACAAACCTCTTCTGGCGGATCGTGCAGCACGCCGGCGGCGACATTCTGCCCGGGGTATCGAGCCACCTGCTCGTCGCGACACACGTCTTCCTCGAGTCGATACATTACTTCGTCTGGCTGCTGATCATCCCGCTAGTGGACAAACGATCGCTCCCCTGGCGTTTGAATGACGTGCCGCTCTTCGCGAACGCAAACGGCCTCCCAAAACTGTTCGCCGGGTTCCTGATCGTGAGCGCGGCGATCACCATAGCGCTCTGGTTCGGTTTCACGGCGGACTACACGACCACGCGTGATATCTATTTTGCGTTCGCCATCGGCCACGTGCTCGCGGAGATGCCGTTTCTCGTTAAGATGTTGTAGACGATGCCGTTGATGTTTTCTTGTTTGTTGAGATCACAGAGGCGGGCAATGTCGTTGAAATTCGCGCTATTGTCGATGTCGGAATTTGAAGGCTGGGGCCGGGCAATTTTGCGTCTCAATCGCGTCTCACTC
>JAEZJR010000120.1 GCA_023415725.1 Acidobacteriota bacterium | reverse complement strand
CTCGTGAGCACGCCAGTGCGACAACGGTAGCAGCCGAGAAGGGCTTTGTGAGTTCGTTGGCATTTAGCAGCCGGCGCAGGAGACCTCGACGCGGCCTGGTGGGCGGGACGCCCACGGCTCCAGTCTTTTGTCGATCACGTGCGTACTTTATAATCCCTTACAAAATATGTCCGAAAAAATCGCAATCGAGTCCGTCCTTTCGGAGGAGCGGGTGTTCCCGCCGCCGGCCGAGTTCGCCGAAAACGCGCACGTTAAGAGCTTCGAAGAGTACGAGCGGCTTTACGAAGAGGCCGCGGAGGACCCGGCCGCTTTTTGGGCGAAGCAGGCGGAGGAGCTGCACTGGTTCAAAAAGTGGGACACGGTGCTGGAGTGGGAGGAGCCGTTCGCGAAGTGGTTCGTCGGCGGTAAATTGAACATCTCCTACAACTGCCTCGACCGGCATCTTTCGACGTGGCGGAAGAACAAGGCCGCGATCATCTGGGAAGGCGAACCGGGCGAGATCAAGACGATCACTTACCTGCAGCTGCATCAGGAAGTGACGCGGTTCGCTAACGTTTTGAAGAGCCTGGACGTTAAGACTGGCGACCGCGTGGCGATCTACATGCCGCTGGTCCCGGCACTCGCGGTGGCGATGCTCGCGTGCGCGCGGATCGGGGCGACGCACACGGTGATATTCGGCGGATTTTCGGCGGACGCGATCCGCGATCGGGTGAACGATGGGCAGTGCAAGCTGATCGTCACGGCGGACGGCGGTTACCGGCGCGGGTCGGAGATCCGTTTGAAGGATGTTGTTGACGAAGCGGCCCGGCATTGCCCGAGCGTCGAGAACATCGTCGTCTATCAAAGAACCGGTTCAAAGATCCATATGAGCCCGGGCCGCGACCACTGGTGGCATGAGCTGACGAAAACGGTCGGCACCAACTGCCCCGCCGAAGAGCTGGATTCCGAGCACCCGCTCTATATCCTTTACACCTCCGGCACGACGGGGAAGCCGAAGGGGATACTGCACACGACGGGCGGGTATCTGACGCAGACGGCTTACACGACGAAGATGGTGTTCGACCTGAAGGACGACGATATCTACTGGTGCACGGCGGATATCGGGTGGGTGACCGGGCACTCGTATGTCGTTTACGGCCCGCTGGCAAACGGTGCGACCGTGTTCATGTACGAAGGAGCTCCTAACCACCCGGCACCGGACCGATTCTGGGACATGATCGAGCGGCACAAGATCACGATCCTCTACACGGCCCCGACGGCGATCCGCGCGTTCATCAAATGGGGCGAGCAGTACCCGCTAAAGCACGATCTTTCGACGCTGCGGCTTCTCGGCACCGTCGGCGAGCCGATCAACCCCGAAGCGTGGATGTGGTACCACGCGGTGATCGGGAAACGTCGCTGCCCCATCGTTGACACGTGGTGGCAGACGGAGACGGGCTCGATCATGATCTCTCCCCTGCCCGGCGCGACGCCTACCGTTCCCGGCACGGCGACGCGGCCGATCCCGGGGATCATATTCGACATCGTGTCGAAGTCAGGCAAACCGGTCGGCCCGAACGAGGGCGGCTACCTCGTCACGAAGCACCCGTGGCCGTCGATGCTGCGGACGCTGTGGGGCGATGACGAGAGGTACAAGCAGGCTTACTGGTCGGAGATACCGGGATACTATTTCGCCGGCGACGGCGCACGGCGCGACAGCCGCGGGTATTTCTGGATCATGGGCCGCGTAGATGACGTGATAAACGTCAGCGGGCACAGGCTCGGCACCGCGGAAGTTGAGTCGGCCCTCGTTTCTCACGAAGCGGTCGCGGAAGCGGCGGTGGTCGGGCGGCCCGACGATATCAAGGGCCAGGCGATCGCGGCGTTCGTAACGCTCGAGGGCGGGCGAAAAGGAAGCGACGCGTTGAAAGAAGAGCTTCGCCGCCACGTCGGGAAAGAGATCGGGGCTCTCGCGAAACCGGACGACATCCGCTTTACCGATACGCTGCCGAAGACGCGTTCCGGCAAGATCATGCGGCGACTCCTGCGCGAACTAGCATCGAGCGGGCGAGTGGCGGGCGACGTCACGACGCTGGAAGATTTTTCGGTGCTGGAGAAGTTGAGAGAGGACGAGGAGTAACGAGGAATTTTAACGGCAACCGATGGGCGTTCAATGTTGGTCGCCGTTGGCGACGGATAATAAAGCCTAGGGTGAAATGAGCGAGAGCGAATGGAACCCTAGGTACGGTTTGTACATCTGACCCGTCGCTGAAGGCGACGAACCGTCCGCCAGCGGTGTGGCTCGCCTTCAGCGAGCGTTCCGGGTTCGCCGTGATTACCTAGGGTTCCGCCGAAGCGGCTCCACCCTAGGCTTTAATGTTGGTCGCCGTTGGCGACGGGTGGCCGTGGCGTTCATTTTGTAATTCTAACGAATCTCTGTGTTAGCTTTCTGTTTCACAAAAAGAGCACAGAGGAGAGACACAAAGCACACAAAGTAGATGTCAGAGAAGCCGATATTGCCGAATCCGAGACGTGAGCTTGCCGAGGCGGGGCAGGAGTTTTACCGGCGCGGGTGGGTGCTGGGGACGAGCGGGAATTTCAGCATGCTGATGGCTCGGAACCCGCTACGCATCTGCGTGACCGCGAGCGGGATGGAGAAGGGGAGGCTCGACGAGACGAACTTCCTCGATCTGGACTGCGACGCGGAGATCCTGCAGGGTTTCGGGAAACCGTCGGCGGAGACGCTGATACATCTCACCATCTACCGCTTCCTGCCGAAGGCGCGTTCCATCCTTCACACGCATTCGGTCTGGGGGACGATCCTCTCGGACCGCTTCTTCGAACAGGGCGCGATCGAGATCGAGGGGTACGAGATGCTCAAGGGCCTCGCCGGCGTCACCACGCACGAGCACCGCGAGAAGGTCCCCATCGTCGAGAATTCGCAGGACTACGTCGCTCTGGCGCACGTGATCGAGAACGTCATCCGCGACAATCCTGATCTTCACGGCATCTATCTAAGAAGGCACGGACTTTATACATGGGGCGAGACCGTTTCGGAAGCACGAAGGCACGTGGAGATTTTTGAGTTTTTATTTGAGGTGTTGGGTAGGCAGCTGAAATAGCCGGGAACGCAGGCGACCTCGCCTGCATGAGCGTGAAACGCGAAAGCAAGCTCGACTAATATTCAACACAAATACAC
>JAEZJR010000015.1 GCA_023415725.1 Acidobacteriota bacterium | reverse complement strand
GCCCCGATTCGATGGTGCTGGATGCGGGCAGCGGCACCGGCATCGTTACACTAGCGTTCCATCAAGCGGGGTACCGCCCGGCAAAGACTGTGGCGTTCGACCTTTCCGGCAATTCGCTCCAGATCGCGGTGGAGCAAGCCGAAAAGGAAAAGTTCGCGGATTCAAAGAACATCATCGCCGTGCAGGGGAATGTGTTGAATATGCCCTTCGCGGACGAGAGCTACGATGTTGTTCTATCGTGCGGCGTGCTCGAGTACGTTCCGCTCGACGACGGGCTGAAGGAATTCGCAAGGGTCCTCAGACCCGGCGGTCAACTCGTTCTGCTACCGGTCAAGCCTTCGCTCGTCGGCAGCATGCTGGAGCTTCTTTACAACTTCAAGATACACCCCCCCGAAAACGTACGACGGACGTCACGCACGTATTTCAATATTATCGGCGAACCGGAGTTCCCCATCGCCGAGCCGATCTCGTGGTCTAAGGCGATCTTCCTGCTCGAAAGGAAGTAGCCCGGCCGATCAAGCGTGAGAGATCTGAAGGCAGCAATGATGCCGCTGATCATCGCCCATCGCGGCGACAGCGCTCATGCGCCCGAAAATACTCTGGCGGCGTTCAGGAGAGCGGTCGAAACCGGTGCGGACGGGATCGAGTTCGACGTGCGGCTGACGAAAGACGGCGAGATGGTCGTATTCCACGATTCCTCGCTGAACCGCATCACGAATCGGAAAAGCAAGATCATCCATTTAACCGCCGAAGAGCTTCGCACCATCGATGCAGGGTCGTGGTTCAACAGAAAGAAGCCCTCACTCTCCGATCCCGAATTCGCACTCGAAAAAATCCCGACGCTCGCCGAGACGCTTGCCACCCTGGAAGCGTTCGAGGGGCTTCTCTATGTCGAACTGAAGGGCCGTGATGAGGATATGGAGTGTCTAGTCCAAAGGGTCTGCGGACTCATCCGCGACTCGCCTTTATTCCCGCAGATCATCATCAAAAGTTTCAAGTTGAACGCGATTGCGTACGTAAAAGAGTTTTGCCCGGGCATTCGCACGGCGGCGTTGTTCGCCCCGAAGGTGCGAAGCCTGTTGAGGAAGAACACACATCTTCTCGATATAGCAGTGGAAACAGGCGCGGACGAGGTATCGATTCATTATACGCTCGCGACGCGGAAGGTTTGCCATGAGGCCGCGCGTCGGGGACTGAACGTAGTGATCTGGACCACGAACCACCCGCGATGGATCCGCCGGGGAATGGAACTCGGGCTGAAGGCGATCATCACGAACGATCCCGCGGTGTTGATCGCTACGCGGCGGGAACTACTTTGAAATGCTCGAACCGATTGCCGAGGTTCCGGCAAAAACCCCGGCAAGAGTGCCGGGTCCGGTTATTTAGGTTGGATGAATTTGGCGTCGTCGATGGGAATGTTGTATTTGATCTCGGTGATGACGGTGTTGATCTCGAAGGCCGGGGTTTTCGCGCGGATCTTGAAGGGTGATCTGGTCCCTTCGACCTCGCGGTAGTCGTCGTAGAACGATGTGATGGCCTGCTCGCCCTCCGGGGCGATCGTGATGGAATCGCTGCGGAGCATCAGGCCGGTCTCGGTGTCGAAGTAGAGCACATCGTCGGGGAGGCCGTCCGTGGAGCCAACGACAACGTAAGTCTGACGGTCACCGACAGGTTCGATGCCGCGCACGCGCATCGCAGTATAGAGCTTATCGAACGCGACCTCACGAGCGAACATCGCGGTGCGTTTCGTCTGGAGCAGTTCCTTTCCTTCCTGCATGCGATTCCCCTGGATCGGGTTCACGGTCCAGGCTCTTTGTCCGTCATAGCCGAGCAGGATGTCGCCGATGCCCGCAAGCGAGGTCTTCACGAGCAGGCGGTCGTCCGAGCGGGCGAACGTCTCGACCGTGCCCTTGAGCCCCATCGGGGAAAGCTCGACGGTTGCAGCCTGGTAGCGGGATTTCTGCTTTTTCAGCGGCTCGCGCCCGCCGATCGCCTTTATGTATTTTTCTACCACCTCCGCAGCGGAGGGGAGGCTAGGCGCCGCCGTGGGTTTTGGGTCGGCCGGTTTCGACGAATCCGGCTTTTGCGCAACGGCAGCGAGTGAGAATGCGGCGATGAAAAGAATTGCGGTGATGAATGATCTCATTGTTTTTTGTTTTCGCCCGCGAAACACGCGAAATAATATTAAAGAGTACAAATGCGAATTTTTCGTGTTCTTTCGCGTGTTTCGCGGGCAGAATATTCTAAACCACGGAATACACGGAACGCACGGAAATTCACGAAAGAATCTAGTGATCACTATTCATCTGGACCCCGAGCTCTGTGCCACCTAACTACTTTTCGTCGCGGATAGCCTTAACGGCGGCGTCCAGTTGGGGATCGCGGCCGGAGAGGAGGTCGGTGCGGGTGGTGGCGACTTTTATGTCGGGCTGCACGCCTCGGCCCTCGATCAGGACGTTCTTCGGGGAACGATAGTCGGAGATCATGTATTGGAATGTCCATCCGGTCGGCAGCACCTCGAACACGGAGGGCAGCACGGCACCGGCGGTCGTATCGCCGACCACTTTTGCCCTTCCCAGCTCCTGCAATCCAGCGGCGAACAGCTCACTCGTCGAACCGGTACCGTGGTCGCTAAGGATCACCACCTTACCGAGGAACGGATGGCTTTGCGGGTAGGCGATCAGATTCATCTGGCCGGCGCGTGCCCGCATCGAACCGAGGTCGAGCTGTTTATCAGTCAACAGCCCGGCCGCTCCGCCGGCCATGCCGCCGACACCGCCGGGATTGCCCCGTAAATCGAAGATGATACCATCGGCCGTGGCGAATTCGCGCACGGCGGCACGGATCTTCGCCGCCTGCGGGATCACCCACATGTTAAATCGGATGTAGCCGACGTTCCCGGGCAACAGTCGGGATTCGAATATGACCGGCTGCTTCGGGAAATGGCCGAGAGGCTGCGACATCTCGCCGGTGTAAGCGACGCGTTCGATCTCAGCGGTGTGGGGTTTGTTCTCCGCGTCGAGATATTCCACCACGACCTTCGTACCGGCTTTGCCGTTGAGCATCGCTTCGACAGAACGTTCGAGGTACATCCGCCGCAAGCCGTCACCCATCGGCCTCTTCTCGAGCGAGTCTTTTACGGGTTTGATCCTTTCGGCGACTCCCTTAGCGTCGATCGAGCGGATCACGTACCCGGGTAGCAGCCGGGTGGACTCCGCCGGCGAGCCTTTCTGGATCCGCTCTACGACCGGAACGCCATCAAGCCAGATCACATCGATGCCGACGCTGCCGCTCGTGTCGGGCTGTCCTAACGCGGCAGGCGTCGGGGGCATGATATTGAAATGTGAGAGTTTCAGCTCGCCAAGCATCTGCCGCAGAACGGCGTGGAATTCCTCATCGGTTTTCGCGGCCAGAGCCTTCGGCAGGTAATCCGATCGCACCTTCGCCCAATCGATTCCGTTGAATGTGGGATCGTAGTGACTTTCGTTGACGGTGTTCCAGACCTTGTTGAATGTGTCGAGCCGGACCTGCCGGGTTTCGGGCACCACGACGGCGGTCGTCTGCGCTGAAGCCGCAACGGAAAACAGGCAAATGATCAGCGCCGAGCAAAAGAGGAAATATCGCGATCTCATTAACGACATGATACGACGTCACGGGCGTATCCGTTTCAGAGGTGATCTCGGCGGGCCCTTTGCATACTAAGTTAAAGTGACATGAGGGTTCCGAGAATAGGATATTCCAGTGCAGCGACCATGTATTTTGTTGAGTGAATGGACCGCTTCTCTTGTGTGGGCGGGTGTTTAGGCATAAACTGCGGTTATCTGTAAATAACCACTCCAACGCGGCCCCATACGGCACCGCGGCCATATAAGAACAATGAAATTTCACACAGACATACTGGATCTCATCGGCAAAACACCTCTTGTTCGTATCAACAACATCACCAGGGAGCATAAGATCAAAGCACAGGTCTACGCGAAGATGGAGAGCCTCAACCCGGGCTACTCGGTCAAGGACCGCATCGGCGTTTCGATGGTCAACTGGGCTGAAGAAAAGGGCGTTCTTAAGAAGGGCGGAACGATCATCGAGGCGACGAGCGGTAACACCGGTATCGGCCTCGCACTCGTCGCGGCGGCCCGGGGCTACAAGTGCATCTTCGTGCTGACGGATAAAGTATCGGTCGAGAAGAATCGATACCTGAAGGCCATCGGCGCCGACATTGTCGTTGGCCCGGCGGCCGCTAAGCCGGGGACGCCGGACCACTATGTCGCGACGGCCAAGCGCATCGCGGAAGAAACACCGAATTCGTTCTACCCGGACCAATACAATCACCCGGCTAACCCGCTCGCACACTATCGCACGACCGGGCCGGAGATCTGGGAGGATACCGAGGGAAAGATCACACACTTCGTCGCGAGCATCGGCACGGGCGGCACGATCAGCGGCACCGCCAGGTACTTGAAGGAAATGAACCCCAACATCAAGGTGATCGGCGCGGACCCGTACGGTTCGATCTTCAAGACCTATAAGGAATCCGGTTTCATACCGGAACCGACGCCGTACCTCGTCGAGGGGATTGGGCAGGCGCTTCCGACCGGTAACGCCGACCTCGCGATCATCGACGAGATCATCAACATCACCGACCGCGAGTCGTTCGAGTACGCCAGGCAACTTGGCAGGCGCGAGGGGATCTTCTGCGGCGGGTCGACCGGGACGATCTTCGCCGGCGCTCTTAAGGTGGCGAAGGACCTGGACGAGGACGCGATCGTCGTGTTCATCGTCTGCGACACGGGCGAGCACTACCTGACGAAGTTCCATTCGGACGAATGGATGAAGGAGAAGCTTCTGCTTGAGCCGCAGAGGATCTCGGCGGGGCTGATCGTCGAGACGAAGAACGGCGGGGCTCCGACGGAATTGATCTATGTCGGCCCGACGGAGACCGTAGCGGAGGCCCTGGAGAAGATGAACGCGAGCGGGGTGACGCAGCTTCCGGTCCTGGAGGAACACCATTCGGTCGGGAGTCTGAGGGAGAGTCGCGTGCTCACGAAACTGTTGCAGGACAAGGAGTTGCTGAATTCACCGGTCTCCGATGTGATGGACGAGAGTTTTCCGGTGATGGAGGTCGACACGAACCTCAACGAGATAAAGAAGAAACTTCAGAAGCACCCCGCGGTTTTAATAGAGGATTTCAAACGGATCACGGGTATAATAACGCGTTCTGACGTGCTAGAACTGCAGAAGTAATTCCATATTTCCCCCCGAGCGATGGAGTGAAATGCTATGAACGACGATCGATCTGGCGGTGCGGCTTCCCCGAGTGAAGGCGACACGATCCAGCCCAACGCCCCTGAAAACAAAGGCGGCTGGCAGATGCCGGAGCCGAAGTTCCGGCAGTCAAGCGGCTACCTGCCGCAGGGCTACGTGGAAAAGACGGGTATGGACAGTGGATCGGCCGGAGATGAAACGGCTTCGGCGGGTGCCGCTGCCGGGGATATACCGTCCGCCCCGGTCGGCGTGGAGCCGCAGCCGGAGATCGCGGAACAATTAGAGGCGGGGCCGACGGTCGCCCCGCCGCCCGCTCCTGCTGTAAAGCAACGCAGTACTGCGGCGCGGGTGACAATGATCGTATTGGGGTTGCTGGGGATGATACTGTTCATCGCGGTTTTCCTCGGAGTTGTTTACTACTTGTTCATCAGCCCGCGGGATGGCGGGTCCACCTTCTAATTGCAAAACTAGCGATGCGGGAACGTCCAACCTTGTCGGCAATGCCGGCCTGGGCGGCGACGCATTGACGTGCAACGCCTGAGTTTTCAGGAATTTATGCTGGTAGCCAAGATTAAGTCGGGTGAAGAGGAGTTCGCGATCGACGGCGGACTCACGATCGGCCGCACGCCCGACAATACGATCTCCTTCCCTGACGATTCTAACATCTCGCGCAATCACGTAGAGATCCGCGAGCGGGACGGCGAATACTACCTGACCGACCTCGGTAGCAGCAACGGCACACTCGTTAACGGATTACGACTCAAAGGCGTACACAAACTCAAGAACGGCGACTTCATCATCATCGGGAATTCCAAATCGGTCGTATTCAACATGGTCGAGGATTCCGAGGAAAAGGATGAAGCTGAAGACGGCGAGGAAACTGCGGCAGCCCCCGAGCCGGAGGCTGATCCGGAGCAGGAGCGCAAAAGCAAGAAAATGTTGATGGGCGCCGGCGGAGCACTCGCCCTCGCGGTCGCGATCGGCGGTGGTGCGATATATCTGGCGAGCGGCGGGACCTGCAACGCAACGGCGAAGATCATAAGCCCCGAACCGGGTGACACTATCAGCCAGCCGACCGAGATCGAGGTCGAGACCGAAAACGGTGGTTGCGTGGCGAAAGCCGTTTTCTCGATCGACGGCGAAGAATTCGCCGCGTCGGACACGGAACCGTTCGAGGCGACGATCGACCCGAAGGACCACCCGGACCTGGCCGACGGGCACGATTACGTGCTGACCGTCGACCTAATCGATAAGAACGGCGAGAAGATCTCGCAGGCACCGGGTGTGGAACTCGCCTTCGAGACCCGCAAAGTGAAACCGCCTTCAACACCTGAGATCGCGGATATTACCGATCAGCAGCCTGTTAACCCAAAGGCCTCGGAAGTTTCGCTGGTCGACGTGCAGGAGATGTCGAAGCGGCTGGTGAAGCAGTTCCCCGGGAATTTCTCCTATAACGTCTCGAACAAGGATTTCCTGAAGGAAGTGCAGAAACGTGCTGGCGAATACGCCCAAGAGGGCTATTTCGACCGGGCGGCGCAGTTCCGCGACCAGATCAACGTGGCGTTCGTACGTGAACAGAACCTCGCCGCTCCGCTGGGGTATTACCTGGCGATGAGCCGATCGAAATTTAACCCCGCGAAACAGGGCTCCGACGAGGGGATCTTCCGGATGTCGAACGAGTTCGCGACGGCGAACTCCTACAACGGTATTTGCGGAGCGGAGACGTTGAGCGACCCGACCCAGAACTGTGCGGCGAAAGCGGCGGCGCTTTATATGAAGTCGATGGTGTACGGCGTGTTCGAGGGGGATGTGATCTATGCTGCGGCGGCGTTCGGGAAGTCACCGCTCGACGCCGGTGCGTGGAAATCTACCCTGCCCGCGAACCGATCGGACATCTGGAACGTAATAAAAACGCCGCAGGAGCGCGAGGCCGTCATCAGGTTCTTCGCCGCGGGGATCGTCGCGGAGAACCCGCAGAAATTCGGCCTCAAGCGCGACCGCCCGCTATCCGAGCTGTACAAGCTGGCGATGTAATTTATTGTCAGATGCTGGAAGTCATCCTCACATACCCCACTCCCGAAGGTTCGAAGGAGATCCGGATCGAGCCGGAACGGACCTCTTTCGGCCGCGGCAGCGATGCGACCGTGCGGTTCGCCGACGACGGACTTTCGCGTCTGCACGCGACCGTTTACCGCGAGGGGGACAGGGTTTGGATCGTCGACGAGAATTCGTCGAACGGGACTTTCGTCAACGGGCAAAAAGCAGCCCCGGCTGGGACGCCGCTTAGAAACGGGGACGAGATCAGAATTGGGAATCATACGGTGCTGTCCGTTCATATGCGGATGAAGCAGGAAGCCACAGCACCCGCGGTCATGGCAGCTAGTGCGGCAGCCACAGCACGCTCGACAACGGTTTCGACGGGGGCTCCGAGTGCCGTCAATTTGGTCGCCATCGTGATGATCGGCCTGGCGTTCATGGTTGTGAGCGTGGCCGTCGTGTTCGTGGGGTACAAGGTTTTCGCCGGCGGTACGGAGGTAACGGAGATCGATGAAGATCCGATCGATCTCACGCCGACGAAAACCCCTAAGGATAAGGACGATAAGCCAGCGAACACTTCGAAGTCCAACGACAATAAGTCGACGCCGGCGAATGATACGATCCTCCCTGACGCGCCCGATCCGAACCCGACGCAAACCGGCTATACGATGCCCGCGGGGAAGACCTATCTGGAGCTTTCTGATAGCGAAAAGAGGCAATACCTGAGCGACCGAGCGTTGAGGATCGCACAAGTGATCGGGAACAGCAGCGGCGAGGCGGTGCCCGCGGACGCACTCGAAAAGATAAAGGGATTCACGGAAGGATATGCTCGGCGGGTGAAAGCCGCTCGGAAGGCAGGAAAGTGTGGATTCGGTGATAACCTCGAGGCCACCTACGAGCGGGCCTCGAAGAATGCTCCGTTCATCGTGAAGGCGTTCAACGCGAAGGCGACGGACCCGCGCATTGGGCTTTACTTGGCTATGATCGAGTCGGAACATTGTGTTTGCCTGCAGAGCCCGACCGGGCCCCTCGGGATGTTCCAGTTCACCCAGGCGACGGGCAAGAATCACGGCCTGAACACGAGGCCGGGGGCATCGCCCGAGAACCCGGATGAACGCTGCGAACCGGAACCGGCAGCAAAAGCGGCGGCGTCTTATATGAAATCGCTGACGGGCCGGTACGGCACGGGTCCCTCGAGCGTGCCGCTGGCGATCGGGAGTTACAACAGCGGCGAGGGTGGATTAAGTTCGAACCTCGTAAAGGCGCTCGAATCGAACAGCGGGCTGCCGCGCGATTTCTGGACGCTGATCGCGAACGGCGAAAAGTTGTCGAAGCAGTTTCAGTCGGAGAACTTCAAATACGTGCCTAAATTCTTCGCGGCGGCGATCATCGGCGAGAATCCGCAGGACTTCGGACTGAAATTGCGGCCCATTTCCACCTATACAGAATAGAAGGCGATGGCGGAGCTTTGGCTCACATACACGGACGCGGATGGCTCGCGGCGGCGGGTCAATGTCGTGCGCCCGGAAACGGTCATCGGGCGTCATTCCGAATGCGACATCGCGATCGCCGACTCGCGCCTGTCGCGTCGGCACGCGAGGATCGTTAACGCGGGCGGCAAATTCCTGATCGAAGACCTGAGATCGAGCAACGGGACGGACCTGAACGGCGAGCCGCTGTTCGAACCGGCAGAATTGCGGAACGGCGACCGGATCAGCTTCGGCGGAGTCATCGCGGAAACCGAGATGGTGGAAGCTGTCGCGACGTCACCTATTGCCGCTTCTGCACATCCGGCACCTCCGCGACCTACGGCAATTCCCAAACATAACGCGGAAATAGAAGAAGATAACAACAAAGGCGGGTTCCCGATCTGGGCGATTTTCATGGCACCGGTGATGGCGGCCGTGCTGGTAGTAGTTGTGGGGGCTGCGGTGTTCGTAGCGATGCGGGCATCAACTGATGTCTCGGCGAATGAGATCGAGCCGGACGGACCGATCATAACGGACGATCCGAAACCGAAAAAGGACGATCCGGTGCCTAGTACAGGGCCTTCTACCAGTTCGTCGCCCGGCAATAGTACGTCCGGACCGGATGCGGGGCCGACGCCGACGCCCACGAACCTTTCCGAAACGGCTAAGGTGGAGATCAACGCCGCTTCGTTCTTGCGAAAGATAGCGCAGAACGGCGACAAGGCATTTCTCACCGGCGAACAGGCAAAACGCGTCTCCGCTAAGGTAAAGCAGATCGGCTCGTTGTCCGCTCTGGCGGAAAACATCAATTCCGCGAAGAAGAACGGTGCCCAGATCAAAACGCTCGCGACTGCGAAGAATTTGAAGCCGCAGATGCTGGCGATCGCGGCGATCACGAAACTTGGCGGCAGTCGCGGTGACGTTATGGCGGCGGCGACCTCGATGGCGGACGTGCTGGATAAGCTGACGATCCAGTTGGGGAATGAGTTCCCCGACGATTGCCTGCTCACGATGGCAGCGTACGATCAGGGGGTGGCCGGCGACACGATGAAGATGCGGAATATGCTGCAGGACCTCGCAAACAAGTCGAACGAGACTGCCCGGACGATCCGGACGATCTGGTTCCTGCAAAAAGAAGGTAAGATCAGCCCCGCGGAGTTCGATTTTGCACTGCATTTCCTCGCGGCGGGCACCATTGCGCAAAACCCGAAGGATTTCGGCGTCAATGCCGAGGCACTTGATATTTAGATCGAAAGCATTACGCGTGAGAAAGAGCAACCCTGTCTTTTCCTCATTTCAACCTTCGCAGACGGGGCGCGTTTACTAATTTCGAAACTCGTTTTACTATTGTTCACCTGACTTTTCTATGAGCAAGTACCGCAAGATCGTCTGGAACGAAGGGATGCTGCTGACGCCGCATCACTTTCAGCAGTTCGACAATTATCATGAGGAACTGCTGAACTCCCGCGTCCGGTCGATAATGCAGCACGAGTACGGCGTTCTCGAACTCCGGTTCAGCGCCGAGGCTATCGCGAACGGGAACTTCCAGGTGACGACATGCCGGGCTGTGATGCCCGACGGGCTCTTCATCAACGTTCCGGATGCCGAGGCCGCTCCGAACATGCGGCCGATCGGGAACCATTTCCGCGTCGATGCGGAACGGCTCGGAGTGCATCTCGCCATCCCTGCGAAGAAAATGGGCGAGGCGAACTTCCAGGCGAGCGGTATCGAGGCGAACGGCAACATCCGCTACCTGCAGGAAGGGGCGACCGTGAAGGACGAGACGACTGGGTCCAACGAGCAGCAGGTCGCCTACGCAAAAAGCAATTTACGGATCATATTCGACGACGAACTTCGCGACGGGTTCACCTCGATGAAGATCGCGGAGCTTCAGCGCACGCCGACCGGGCAGTTAAAGGTTTCGGACGAGTACATTCCGCCGATCCTGAAGATCACTGCTTCGGACTGGCTCGCGTCAATGCTCCGGCAGATCGTCGAGATCCTTATAACGAAAGGCGCGAGCCTCTCGGAGCAGCGGCGTCAGAGCAACGCGTCACTGGCAGACTTCACGACCTCCGAGGTGGCGGTCTTCTGGCTGCTGCACACGATAAACAATTCCATCCCGATAATGTCCCACTATTTCCGCTCACCCGTTCTTCACCCCGAACGGCTATATGAGGAAATGGTCCGCCTGATCGGGCAGCTGATGACGTTCTCGATCGAGATGAGCCCGAAGGACATCGTGAAATACGATCACGACGACCTGTTCTTCACTTTCAGCAGCCTTTCCGCTCAATTGCGTGAACTGCTCGAAACGGTCATCCCGAGCCGCTGCGTAGCGATCCCGCTGCAGAAGACGAGGGATACGCTTTATGTCGGCAGGATCGACGACGAACGTCTGTTGAAGGAAGCCGCATTCTTCCTCGCCGTCCGGGCCCAGATGCCGGAAGCAAAACTTATAGAAGGTGTGCCGCGCGTGGTGAAGATCGCCTCGCGCGACGTGATAGATTCCGTGATCGGGTCGGCATTGCCAGGCGTCGTTCTCACCCACGCGAGCCCTCCGCCGGCCCCGATCCCGACACGTGTCGGTTTCAAGTACTTCCAGCTCGACAATATCGGGCCGTACTGGAATGGGATCGCGGGATCGAAGGTGATCTCGGTTTTCGTCCCGAACGATATCCCGGACGAAAGGATCGAGCTTTACGCGGTCAAGCCGTAGAGCTTTTGCGGATTGGTAATTTAGAAAATGGCCTTCTCACCCGAGGCCGGTAACCCCTGTGTCTGA
>JAEZJR010000001.1 GCA_023415725.1 Acidobacteriota bacterium | reverse complement strand
CGGGATGGTCTCGCCGGTGACGCTTTTGGTCGTGTCCTTGATCACGCGGTACGGCGCCGCGTCGAAAAGGATCGAATAGTTCGGGATCGGGTTCGTCATCTTCCACACGTAGGTGGAGGTGCCGTCTGCGTTCTTAACCGTGTCCTCTAATTTGCCCGGCCCAACGGCGACGAGCGGGTCGGGGACGGTGACTCGCATCGTGGCGATGTCGGCCTTATCGGAAGGATGGTCCTTCACGGGGAAAAGAATGTCGGCCCCGTCATTTTGCATCGCGATGGAGATCCAGTCGGCCCCGCTCGGTGTTCGCGTCCAGATGAAGCCGCCGACCCACGGAGGGTTCGGGGCGATGCGTGGGGTGCCCGCGTAGGAGATGATCGTCTCGAACGTGTCGCCCTTGCGCAAGGTCTGCGGGAAGTGAATGCGGAGTCGTCCCTCCTCGCGATCGAACCGCAGCGTCGTCTGCCCTTCGCCCTTTCCGGTCCAAATGCGCTCGACCTTGTAAGGCGTGTCGAGGTGCAGCACGATCACGTCGGTCGGATTGACCACGCGGGCGGTCATCACCGTGGTGCCCTTGATCGAACGCGTCACCGGGTCCGCCTTGATGCTCACGTCATAGGCCTGGACATCGAACGCAGCCTGT
This sequence comes from Acidobacteriota bacterium, assembly GCA_023415725.1. Lineage (GTDB taxonomy): Bacteria > Acidobacteriota > Blastocatellia > Pyrinomonadales > Pyrinomonadaceae > OLB17. The sequence continues at coordinate 6,024 of JAEZJR010000001.1, read as the reverse complement.
TCCGGCATCAATGGGCCGCCAGTTTCGGTCGGACGATTGGGATGGTCGCGCTGGGCGAACGCGGCTACGGAGACGACGAGGACGAACAGGATCGAACGGGCAAAAGGTCTCATATATTTTCGTTGAGGAGAAACGGTTTATTGTGGTAAACGCATTTTAGCACGGATGCGGTTATTCGCTTTCAAGCTCTGGTAGAATCGATGTATATGAGGAAGGCCGTATTCTTCTTTTTCGTCATTTTCGCGTGTTTCGCGGGTGGGGCTTCGGGGCAGCAATCGACCCCTTCGCCCGAGGCAAAAGCCAACGCTCGCCCGACACCGACGGCTGACGCGAAGCCGGAGCCGTTCGATAAAGCGGACGCTGCGAAGATGGCGGGTCAGTGCGTGACGCTGGATACCGAATCAGGTGTGATCGAGATGGAACTGTACCCCGAGCACGCCCCGGAATCGGTCAGGAATTTTCTAAATTTAGCGGCGACGGGGCTGTTCGACGGGACTTCCTTTGACCGAGTCGTGCCGGGGTTCGTGGTACAGGGCGGGAATATGTGGTCGCGTGAGGGCGGCAAGGTCACCCGTGCGGTCGGGGAACGTGCCCGGCGGACGATCCCGGACGAGCCGAACAAGGTCCTTCACGAACGCGGCGTAGTTTCGATGGCCCGCTCTGACGAGCCGAACACGGCGACGACGAACTTCTTCATTTTGGTGAAGGACGCCCCGTTCCTCGATGGCAAATTCGCTGCCTTCGGCCGCGTAACAAAGGGGATGGAGATCGTCGACGCGATAAACAAAGCACCCGTCAGCGAAGAGAAACCGGATAAACCGGTGAGGATCAAGAAAGCGACCGTTTCGCCCTGCGTAAACGCCAAGCCTCAACCGGCGATAAGTTAGGAACACGCCGGCTGGGAGCCGGCGTTCCATTACTCCCCGAAATCCAGATCCAGCGTCATCTTGTATTCGTTCGCCATCGATGGGTGGCCGTGGGCCATGGAAACGTCGATGCCTTTGCGGTAGGTCTCGATGGCTTTTTCACGGTTTCCCGTTTTCTCATACGCCGCGGCCAGGGTGCCATAGGCGTTCCCCTCGTCGTCGGCTTTCGATAAGTAGTCCTCGAGCACTCGGATCACGTCTTCGTGGCGGCCGAGTTTTTCGTATTCCTTGGCGAGGCCGAACATCACCATCGTGTTCGACGGGTCGGCCTCGAGCATTTGTTCGAAAACGGCTATACGGTCGCTCATGATCTATTTCGCGTGGAAGGCCACCGTGTTGCCGAATTTTTGTAGGGTCGCAGGAGCATCGGCGGCCGGGATTGCCGGGTCCCCCAAGATCTCCTTCGGGGTTTTCTGGTAAATGGCGGTGTTCAGGTCTTTGTCAGACGTGATCATCACCCCTTTGAGCGAGATACCGGCGAATGCTCCCTTGCTACGCGAATAGGTGAGAATGCCGGCATCGAGCGTCGCGTTGGTGGATGCCGCTGTCGTTCGGCCGACAGGTCCCGCGGCAACGCTGCCCTCACCGCCGATCTCCCATTTGTCCTCGAGAAGGCCCTTCATCCCTTTGTCGTTCATTATCAAAAGAACGTAATCGGTCTTTGCTCCGCCTATCTGCAGGCCGACGCTGCCCCCCGCCATGTTTAGGAACGCCGGAGCGCTCCAGCCATTGCCGACGCGGCGAACGGCAATCCCCTTACCGCCCTGGCCGCCTACGATGAAGGCTCCCTTGATCGAGCCCGGGAAGACGACCACGGCCTTCGCCTTGGCGAGCAGGTCACGCGGGATGGATTTGTCGCGGGCCTTCATTATCTTATCCATCACGTCGGAAGCCTTTTCGACGCGTTCGACCGCATCGCGGAGGTCATTGCCGGTCTTCTTTTGAGCGACGGCGAATGCTGAAAAAAGGGAGAGCGATAGGAATGCGAGAACGAGTGTACGGAATTTCATAAATGTGGATGGCTGCCCTCTGGTTGATGCAAGTATATCAAAAGAGGTTGTAGCATCCGCGATTCAGAAGAGCGATTGCTGGATGGGAACAGGTCTGGTTTCCGGTTCGGGCTCGGTCGGCTTCTCGTGCCGGCGGAAACCGAGGCGTTTGGCGTGGAAATCGAAGAGCTTGGAGGTCACCGCCCACTGCTCCGTCCTGCCGGTCATCCGTTCCTTGTAGCTGTTGTGCTGGAGTTTGCCGCCGCGCTCGCGTTTCATCGTGTTGACGATCTTTTTAACCCTGGTCGACGATAGGCGTTCGTGCATCTTCTCGACGAAGTAACCCTCGATCGAATCGCTGTCGAGGTGCAGCATGGACATGAACGCCCGCTTCGCACCGGCTTCTTTCGCTCGTTCTAAAAGGCCGGGGATCTCGGATTCGTTATAGCCGGGGATGACCGGGGCGACGCCGATGCCCGTTTCGATCCCGGCGTCCGCGAGCACCTTCATCGCACGGAAGCGGGCTTCGGGGACGGGCGTGTAGGGTTCGAAGGGGTTCGATGTCTCTTTCGTCAGGAACGGCAACGAGAAAAAGACAGAAACCTTGAGTTTCTTGAGCACATCTATATCGCGCGTTACGAGCGGTGACTTAGTGATCACCCCGACGGGCACGCGGAATTCGGCGCAGACCTCCAGGCACTTTCGCGTGAGTTGATATTCAGCCTCGAGGGGCAAGTAAGGATCGGTCGCGAACGAGAAGTCGAGGTGCGGCATCTTGTCGCGGGTTTTCTTTAGTTCTTCGCGAAGGAGCTGCGGGGCGTTAGGCTTTACTACTATCTTCGTTTCGAAATCGGTGCCCGCTCCGTACCCCAAAAACTCGTGGTACTGCCGTGCGAAGCAATAGGTGCATCCGTGCACGCACCCGCGATAGCAATTCACCGTGTAACGCCAGCCGCCCTCCCAATCGGACGCGAACGCCTTCGTGATCACCTTCTTCGTCGCGGTTTCCTCGAACACCTCCAGCTTCGTCGGCGGCGGCTCGCCAACGTACTCGGCTGAATAGCGATGGTATGGATTTGGAGGATTCTTAACATGTCGCACGGATGCAACAATACCCTATCTACGCGAACAACTCAAGATTTCGATCCGGGGGCAAATAGCTTCTGAGAAGTAGCCTCAACATTTCGAGATCGTATTCCGAAAAAGCTCGCTTCGGAAAGATCTGCGCAGACCGTTCCGATGTATAGAAATATAGGTAATCCTCAGTTTCTTGGATCTCTGTATAGGCTTCCCAGAATATTTCCGTCGTCGATAAGCGCTCGGTCCACTTCACACCTGCCTCCGAGAATCTGATCGTTTTCTCTTCCTGAAGCTCCGGCGTTCGATCTATCCGTTTCTGAAAGTGCCTCTTTGCCAGAAACCCGAACTTCCGTCGCCTTAACAAGTAAAAAGAAACTACGATCAGAGCAATCACGAGAAGAATTGAAATGCTGCGCGGCTGAAGAATCCCCTGCAAATTCTTCAACGGACTAAGAATGAAGTTAACGAAAAAGGCGAACACAATAAATATTGCAAACGCAGCGAGATCCGCAAACCGTTTTGGCCTTCTGCGGGTCACGTGGCGTGTTGTGATGGCAAGATCCTCGGCCGTGAAAGTGACAGCTATTTCAACTGGAACGCTCATAATTCGCGCTGCATGAGGAGGTCGGTTTGGGCGTCTTCGCCGAGTTGGAAGACATGACTGCCGACGACGCGGAAGCCGTTCTTTTCGTAGAAGCGTTGGGCGCGGGGGTTGTACTCCCAGACGCCGAGCCACATGACATCGCGGTTATCTTCTTTGGCTCGGGCGAGGCAGGCATCCATCAGAGCTTGGCCGATGCCTTTGCCGAGGAACTGCTGGTGAGAGTAAAGCCGGTTGAGTTCCACCGGCCGCTCGGCGTAAATACCCGGCTCGATCGCGTCGACTATGATCTTCGCGTAACCGGCCGGCTCGCCATCCAGCTCGGCGATCAAAAAGATGCTTTTGTCGTCGCCCAATTCCGCTGTGATCTGGTCGATGTTGAACGCCTGCCGCATGTAGTGGTGAAGGTCGTCCGGGGCGTTTTTCGGGTGGTGCGCGAACGCGTCCCAGAAAGTTGTATAGGCGAGATCGGTCAGCACCTTGGCGTCCTCGACGCCCGCCTTTCGGATCTGGATGGAACTCATTTTGAAAAGGGTGCAAAGGGGGTCATAGACGTGAGGCCTTGATCACGCGGATCGCTTCTCCCGCGATGGCGTCCTGCAATTCGAAAAGCTCCGTGCGTTCGCGGTCGAAGGTTTGTCCCCACACGATCCGCTCGCGTCGAATGTCGACCAGTTCGACGACGACCCGTACCTGGCCCTCTTGCCGCTGAACCGAACCGGTAAGCACGACGTCGGCATCGAGCCGGCGGCCGGCGATCAGGGCGTCGTCGCCCGGAATTCCAGAACGCGGCGGGCGAACCGCCACATCTTCCAGGCTCCCCAACCTTGCCCGCAGCGTATCGCGGATGCCTGCTCCTAGAGCAGCATCCTCTGAAGCGGCCGTGCGGAAATCGAGTACAGCAACGGTCTGGCGCGGCTCCGCCCCCGAAACGAGCGGCCATGCCACGAGCAAGCAGACAAGAAATATATACGCGACCGCGATGGCCCCGCCGAATGCCCCGTCCCTCGCAAAGAACGAACGAATCCCCTGCCAATTCCCCGCCGTCACGTCGATCGTCACCGAAGATCGGGTAGCGTGCGTGATGACTAGCTCTTCGTCCGCGGCGATCTCGATCTCACTTACCGGAGCGACGAAGCTGTAGCCCTTCCCGGGCACGGTGACGATGTATCGATGGTCCCCCGCCCGTTCGCCGAAGGCCCGCCGCAGCGCGGCGATCTGCTGGGTAAGATTGTTTTCCTCGACCGCGGTTTCGGCCCAGACGGCATCGATCAGGTCGTTCTTAAGAACTACCTCGCCGCGCTTTGCGATCAGGACTAGCAGCGTCTCGAACGCCTTCGGCGTGACCGCCAACTGCTCGCCGCCGCCGCCGTAAAGCCGGCGCGTGAGCGGGTCGGCACGGTAAGAGCCGAATTCGTATACCACGCGAGAGTCGCTGTCGCTCATATGCGAGAAAGAGGAAACAATTATAATCCAGCCCGAACCGCCCGACAATAGCTAACACGACTCGCCAAAGCGCCCGAATTCACCGCACTTTCACAAAATTTCAGACGTTCTAAGGACTCCCGCACCGGCAAAAGGCGATGCTCAAACCAGCCGGCGAGGTGCGAGTTTTATATGGGCTTTCGGATAAAGGTGACGGTGACGAGGGAACGCCTCACGTCCGTTGTCAAAAGAAAGCGATCGCGGCTCGTCGAAACGAAATTCGAAACGAGGTCGAAAAATATGGATCTGTTCAGGACAAAATCGCTCGAGAAGATATTGGCCGAAGCGGAGGACAAGGGTGAGGGGACGCTGAAACGCACCCTTGGCGTATCTGCGCTTACGCTGCTGGGCGTGGGGGCGATCATCGGCACCGGGATCTTCGTGCTCACCGGGCAAGCGGCCGGTAAGCACGCGGGGCCGGCGGTGGTGATATCGATGATATTGGCCGGAGTGGTCAGCGCTCTTGCCGCGCTTTGCTATTCCGAATTCGCATCGTCGGTGCCGATCTCCGGCTCAGCTTATACATACAGCTATGCGACCCTCGGGGAGTTCATCGCGTGGATCATCGGGTGGGACCTGATCCTGGAGTATCTCTTCGCCGCCTCCACCGTCGCGGTGGGGTGGTCCGGGTACTTCACTGAGTTCATGGGACAGCTCGGCATCCATCTGCCGCGCCAGTTCACGTCATCACCGTTCACGGTCGAGGGGACGCACACCCTCGTCCCATCGGTGCTCTGCATCGATCCGGCGACGAACGCGCTCATCACCGGGACGTGTGACCTGACGCGATACGAGCAGGTCAACGGCGTGCTGAACGTGCCGGCGATGGCGCTGATCGGGATTCTGACCGCCCTCCTCGTCGTCGGAATTCAGGAGTCGGCGCGACTGAACAACGTGATCGTGTTCGTCAAGGTCGGCATCGTACTGGCCGTCATTGGCTTCG
>JAEZJR010000322.1 GCA_023415725.1 Acidobacteriota bacterium | reverse complement strand
GACGCAACACCCGTCCAGGTCTCGAAGGCGAACGACAGCTACCGCCAGATGCCGCACGGCAGGACCGAGGTCGTTAACTGGAAGAGCAAGGACGGCCGCGAGATCGAGGGGCTTCTGACCTACCCCGTCGGATACACTGCGGGCACCAAGGTGCCGCTCATCCTTAACATTCACGGCGGGCCGGCGGGAGTGTTCCAGCAAAGCTACATCGGCGGCCGTGGCGTTTACCCGATCGCCACGTTCGCATCGAAAGGCTATGCCGTCCTCCGCCCCAACCCGCGCGGATCGTCGGGTTACGGGGTCGAGTTCCGGCGCGCGAACATCAAGGACTGGGGCGGGATGGATTACGAGGATCTGATGACCGGCGTCGACCACGTGATCGCGATGGGGGTCGCCGACCCCGAACGCCTGGGCGTGATGGGCTGGAGCTACGGCGGCTACATGACCTCGACGATCATCACCAAAACGAAACGCTTCAAGGCCGCCTCCGCCGGAGCCCCGGTCACCAACCTGATGAGCTTCAACGGCACCGCCGACATCCCCTCATTCGTGCCCGATTATTTCGGGGGCGAATTCTGGGAAAGTCCCGAGGTCTACGCAAAACACTCAGCGATGTTCAACATCAAGGGCGTCACGACCCCGACCCTCGTCCAGCACGGCGAGGCCGACATCCGCGTCCCGATCGAACAGGGCTACCAGCTCTACACCGCCCTTAAACGTCAGGGCGTCCCGACGCGAATGCTCATCCTCCCCCGTCAGCCCCATGGCCCGAACGAGCCCAAAATGCAGATCGCCGCGATGCAGGCGAATCTTGATTGGTTCGAGAAGTATTTGAAGTGAATTCGGACGCGTTGGCCTCTTTCGCGGAGTTCGAGCGTATTATTTATTTATGGCAGAGATACGCAAAGCGAAAGAGGCCGACAAGCGAGCCGTTTGGCGGATCATCAAGTCCGTCATCGCCGGCGGTGACACTTATACTTTCGCCCCGGATACCCCGGAGCAGGAAATGATCGCGTTCTGGTTCTCACCCGAAAAGCACGTTTACGTCGCGGAGGAGGAGGGCGAGATCGTCGGCACTTATTGGCTCAAGGCAAACCAACCCGGACTCGGAGACCACATCGGCAACGGCGGCTACATGGTCTCTCCCGACGCGAAAGGCAAGGGAATAGGCAAATTGATGGCTCTGCACTCGATCGAAGAAGCCAAACGGATCGGCTACCACGCCATCCAGTTCAACTTCGTCGTCAAATCAAACACCGTCGCGGTCAACCTCTGGAAAAGCGTCGGCTTTGAGGTTATCGGCGAGATCCCCGACGCTATCCGCCACAAACAAAACGGCCTCACCAACGCCTACATCATGTACCGCAAACTGTGAGTGCTAGTTGCAAGCGGCTTCAGATGCTCTGCGGGACCTGCCTGCAAAGACGCGGTTTGAGTTGTACCTATTTCGTACCGCACCTCTCCGCTTTTATTCCCAGCGCTTCGGCCTTAGTTGCATCGGCTGAGGCGGCACTCGCGTCGCCTATCGCACAGTGGATCTCCGAGCGCAGTGCGTAGGCATCGCCAAGCTGCTTCTTCGCACCCGTCTTTTTCAAAGTCGAATAGAGTCTTATCGCCTCTCCCGCATCCTTCAAGGCCTCGGTTAGTACACCTTGTTCCTTCTGCGATCGGGCCCTGTTCAGGTACGCCCCAGGATTGTACGCGTCTGCTCCCTCCAGTTCGATCACCGCCGAAAAGTCCGCGTTCGCTTTCGCGTATTCGCCCCGCTTCAGATAAACCTTTCCGCGGTCCGACATCGTCTGTGCCTTGTAATAAGGGTGCTTCGAAAGTCCGATCGCCCGAGTGAGATCAGCGATGGCCTCATCGGTCCGCCCCAACACGACCAAGGCCTTCGCCCGAAGCATGTACGCGTCCGGATCGTCCGGATGCGAGTTGATGTCCGTCGTATGTTTCTCAACTTCCCGCAACGCAGCCAGCCGAGCAGCGTCGTCCGAGGGCGTGGACCGACCGGTTCCTTGCGCCGAAGCACTGATCCCCAGGAGAAATAGCAGTGTAATGATCAACGTCGTTCTCATACTTATTTTTTGCCGAACTGAGCCTTGCACGGCTTCGTGTATTGACGGCTCGGATTAAGCTGCATCCCCGTTATCTCGAGTACTCCGTTCCTGACGGCGAATCGGCCGTCCGTCCGAATGTACACCAGTTCGCTGTTACCCCCGTCGAGCGTGAGCTTCAGCGTTTTCGTTTTCTTGTCGAACGTGTACTTGCCCCAGTAGTCGTTATACGCCTCGAACGGCGCTACGGCGGCCGTGTACGTTCCGTCCGCTCTGAATTCCAGCCATCTCAACGAATTGTGCGCGGTCACATCGAGTCTGCGCCCGTTGCATGCCGTCAAGCCGGTCTGGGTCCAGATCCCCACCAGCGGATTCTCCTTCGGGTCGTAAACGATCACGTCCTGTTTTACCGTCGCGTTGTAGCCGGTTTCCTCCCAGGGTTCCTTGATCACCAAGTTCGCCGTGATCTTGAACCGTGCGCCGTGCCGAACGCCGGCCGTGACCGTGAGCTTCCCTTTCGCATCTATCGAAACGCCCTCCGCACCTTCGACCGACCACGTCGCCGGCGCGACCACCTCACGATAAGATCCTGACCTCCCCATCACCGTCGAAAGCACGCGAAATTGCAGTTCCTGCCCCGCCTGGATCTGTACGGTCTTGTGTCCGGAAAGCACCAGCTCGCCGATCTCCCGGTACATTCCGGGCTCGATCTTGTCATCGCTCACATACTCGTCCTGCCCAAATGCCGTGGCAAATGTGATCGTCAGGATGGCAATAACGAAAAGAATACTGCTCGCTTTCATACTCAGATCCACGATGGAAGCCCGACACGCTCCGATATTACGGCGGCTGGGCACAGCGGCACCCTGGTTTCGGCCCCCCTTCGCAAATTGTTCTAAGGTCTGGTGGAACTTTTTGCCGTTTCCGGCTCTGTATCCTGAACGCACACGGCCCGCTGCACTTGCAGCGTCGATGCGAATTACGGATAGGGTCCGACGCAGGTCAGGATCGAATGAGGATCGCTCCCGTTGCCGAGCAGGTAGTTGATAGCACAGGTCCCTCGGGCCGTGCAATGTGAAAAAGAAGTATGTAAAAAGACAGGGTCAATACTGCGGCTGGGTCTGGTGCCCGTTCAGCGGGGCTTTTACGTAAAGCGTCGTGCCGTGCCCGATCTCCGATTCGATATCGATAGAGCCGCCGATCATCTGGACGCGTTGCGTCTAACCTTCTGCCCGTTCTTCGCCCGGAGCCACCTCGTATTTCGGTTCCAACCCCAGCTTCACGCGAAGCTCATTCACCTCGTTCTTCAATTCGAGCATTTTCTCTTCCTGCCCGCTCCTCGTCTGATTGATCGCGTACAGTGTCTCGACGACGGACCGCAGCTCGTCCCTGCTCGCTTCGAGCGTACGTGCGGCCGACACAAGTCTTTCGTTCATCGCCTGCAGGTCACTATTCGCGGTTCTCAACTCCCCCGCCTGCAGCTCGTATATCTCGCTCGTCAGCCGCAGCTGCAGCCGTACCCTTTCCAACTTCACTTCCAGCTCCCGAACGATCGGGTCGTTCACTATGGTCATCGCACTTTTCCTTCCCTCTATAGCGGCATGCCTGAGATCAGGCCCGATGCAGTGTACCCGTCTTTCGCGTACAAAAAAAGACCCGGCATCTAAGCCGGGTCTCTTGATACCTGCAAGCCGTTTGGCGGAGCATAACGGCTACTGGTGGGTTAAGGCGAATCGGGCTGTTTCCCTGGTGGTCAGCGTGCCGTCCCATCGGTCTCTGCCCTGGGTCGCCTTCTATATCTCTACCTCAACAAAACAGTATTTAATATATGTAATCCCCACTACCTAACGGGGACATATCGCACTTAATTCGTATATGTCGGCTTGTAAACACTTGCAGATGAAGTAAAGTACTTAAATGTTCGAAGGCCGGCCCCTCATGACCGTCGCGGCCACAGCATCCAAATATGCCGCTCGGAAAGCAAAATGACGAAGGCGGTATGTTCGCGGGCGGCGACCGGCTTGAGGTGCAGCGGATGCTCAGCGAGACGCAGCGGATGCTGGAAAACACCCGCGAGTTCCTCCGGCACACCCACAAAGGCGATCATGCCTCCCGGGATTACATTGAGGGCTTGCAGAAAAACCTCGAGAACGAACAGCGGCGGCTCAAGCACAAACTCGACGCCGACGGCCATACCGAACCCGAAGAATAGATCGATAAAGTTATTATGGCACCAGCCCTGATCCGTCCGATGACGTGTCGGGGCTTTCCGTTTCCGCGGCCGGCGTCCAGGGGAGCGGGTGCCCAAGCTCCATCTGGATCGCGTCCAGTTCCAAGGCGATCCCGTCGCACCGTGTGATCAGTGCCTTGACGAGCCCGTCCCTCACCTGAAGCACTTCCAGGTTCCCGACGATCTCGGCGTTTATGCCTTGCAGTTCCTCAGATATCGACTTAAGACGCGAGAGTGCAGACTCTTCCAGTTGTTCGGTAGCCATCGTGAGGGGCTCCTTTCGGTTCTCCGCAGGGTAGGTTAGCTGGATAACTGATCGGGCCGGGTGCTACGTGGCTCAAGTGGTTATGTAGCAAGCTGGAAGCGGCCGCCGAACGTCCCGATACGGATGGGACCGCCATAAGCGAAACGATATTCGCTTATAACAAAGATAGCACGAATACCGACGAACCCCTCGCTCTTATCCTCCCCGTCCGGGTGTAACGGAACAGTTTCAGGTGTGGCAAAGTGTTACGCTCGAAGGTGAGTACCCGCTTGACTTGGCCGCAAGATGCCTTTATCTTCACTTCCGAGTCATCGCAACGATGTCATCTGATCTAGTATCAGGCCGTTTGGGTAGTGGGTATCTGACGGCACAAATCGAAGAGCCGGACGTCCCCAAAACGCCCGGCTTTTCACATGCCTTTGCTTCGCAGTTACTGGAGACTCCGCTCGATTGGTTCTATACACCGAAGTATCATCCGCTTGGGCACCCCGGGGACGGGTAGCACTTTGACTCCAGCACGGGTGCCATTGGGGAGGTCCGTTAATTCGGCCTCCCATTTTCCTATCGTGGGGTATCCACACCCTCACCTTTACCCCGAAAGCCAACAAGACCTGGATCACCTACGAGTGGAAACGCAAGGTGGAAAAGGCCATTTGACTTGGCTGCGACTTGCCCTGTCTACTCAAATCGTACCGCGATCGATCATTCAGTTGTCTTATGGGTTCCTCGATGCTACATTTTCGGTAAATTTCTGCGGACCGTAGCCCATCTCGATGAATGTATTTATTGACACTCAAATCTTCCTTAACTTCTTCGATTTCTCAAACGAAGACCTCGAAGAACTACGGAAGATAGTTGTTCTAACTGGTGCTGGGAAGATTCGACTACTTCTCCCGCAACAAGTGATCGATGAGTTTGACCGCAATCGGGCAAACAAAATTGAAAAGGCTCTCAAAGAGTTTTCGCAGCCTGACTTCAAAGCCTTCCCTCAAATGATCAAGTCCTACCCAGAATATGCGGAGTTAGAAACGGCGAAAAGGGAGTTCGCCGCGGCGAAAAAGAAAATCCTGGCTCAATTGGATCTCGATAAGCGAAAGGGTTGCCTAAAGGCGGATGAGGTAATCAAGCAGATCTTTGATTCCTCTGAATGTATTGATGTCACCGAAACAGTACTGAAGCTCGCTATGGCGAGAAAATTCAAGGGTAACCCGCCTGGGAAGAAGTCTGAGACCATCGGCGATCAGATCAATTGGGAGTCAATACTACAACTCTTCCCAAAAAAGGAAACGCCTCTCAATCGCGATCCGTCCCGAAACGACCTCCATGTCATCACCTCGGACTCGGATTGGGCGAGTGAGTTCGACAAGGAGCGACCCAAGAGCTTCTTAGCGTCCGAATGGGAGAAGCACGCTAACGGACGGCTTTTTCTGTATACACAGATTTCCACATTCACCTTAAAGCACTTTCCGGAGATTGATTTGGCTTCAGAACTGGAAAAAGAACTCGCAGTCCGCGATTTTGTGGACAGCGGCAGTTATTCCGGAACGCATGAAACAATCAGTCGATTGTCGGGAATAGACCAGTTCAGTAAACCACAGACCGAGGCGATTCTCGACGCTTATATCTCGAACGACCAAATTAACGCGATCATTCTGGATGATGATGTACTGCAGCTGTTAACTGATATCGTCACTAAGCACTCGGAATGGATTTCGCATCATAGAGCGGAGGCACTAGTCGAAATCCTCAAAGGTCGTTCAGTAAAGAATGAGGATAAAGAGGCGAAAATCAAGGCCCTAAGGGCAAGTCTTCAACTGCTCTCGTTTCCATTCTGACGTTCATAGAAGGCATGGTCCCTGCAGGTGCTTAACCGGGCAGTGTGTGACTCCACCGGTTCTCGACAACCCTATACACACGAACGCCCCGAGATTGCTCCCGAGGCGTTCGTACCCTTTATCCCATAGGTTCCGGAGAAGGCCCCCATGAAGAATGAGGGAAATGTAGCATCATCCGCTGGCCGGCACAAGCCCGCCTTAGGCTCCCACGGTCTGTTCCTCTTCCGGGGCACGTCCGAGGGCCTGCCCTTCGATGAAGGTGACGGCGGCGAGGCGGAACATCTTGGAGAAGAGGTCGAGCCCGTCGGGGATCGTCTCGTTGATCGTGACCGGGTCCATGAACTGCTTTACCAGTTCGTACACCCACTTCGCGTCCAGGTTGGCCGCCTCGGCGTAGACGGGGATGCGGGGGTTCCCGCCGACCATCCATTCCGCGAGCTGCTTCGTCTCGAAGTGCAGCGTTTCGCAGATCCGCTCGGATGTGGCCCCGCCCCAGTCCATCGTGAAAGCGGGGGAGCAGTTCATCTCCGCGAACAGCTCCCGGTAAGGCCGCATCGTCGCCGCGAACCGCATCAGCTCCCGGAAGGGGTACGAGGTCCCGAAGTTCTCCGCGAGGTCGTCGATCAGGTGCACCGCTTCGTAGAGGTACCCGCCCATCAGCCACTGCACGAAGATCTTCTGCAGCCGGGCGTGGTCCCGGTTGGCGTAAGGCTGCGGGGCCGTCCTGACCAGCTCGCAGAACGAGAGGGCGTTGACCAGCCTCGCGATGCGGAGCATGGCCACTTTCTTTGTGAATTCGACAGATATATTGTTCTTCATTTTCATGTTTCCTTGATTGGTTTGATTTCCAGTTAGGTGGGTCGGGGAGAGTGGATGGCACAGTTTCAGGTGTGCCGACCGTTACGGTTCGATCGCGAGTGGAACGCCCGGCTCAACCGGAACTGTTCCATCCGCCTTCAGGTACCGCCCGACGCTCATATGGCTGATCCCGAGTTTCGCCGCGATCTTCCGGTTCGAGAGCCCGCTCGCCGACAGCTCCTTCACCTGCTGCTTGATCGCGTCGCGGACCTGATCGGTGAAGACGCGTAAGTGTTCGCTCTCCTCCGCCGTCTCCCCGAACTTGAACTTGAGGAAGTTCACGTCCTTCTCCACCGCCGCCATCAGCACGTTCTCCGTGTGGTAGATGATCTCCGTGTTGCGTGCCTTGATCTGCTTCAGGTATCGGACCCCCGGCTGCCTCGCACTCTCCCCGATCGCGAACGAGGAATCGCAGAAGTTGATGATCATCTTCGACCCCTGCAGGTCGTTACGCCCCAAGGGCTTCGACGAGTCGCGTTTCGGGGTGTGGGCCAAGGCGAGTATCGACAGCCCGTATTTGGACTTCAGCTTTTTCAGGTACTTCATCATCGGCAGGGCGTTCCGGGCGTTCTCCGTCTCGTCCCGCAGGTAGGTGAGGTTGTCCACCACCAGCACCTTCGCCCCTGACGATTCGATCGTCGCTTCGAGGGCGGCGTTCAGGAAGTCCTCGAACTTCGCGTGCCCGCCGATGTCCGCCGTCTCGGGGTTGATCTCCGCACGGTAGAAGTTCGCGTGCCACAGGTAATGGTTCGTGTACTCGTCCGAGCCGGGCACCGTTTCCGAGAAGCGGGCTTCGAACTGCTTCGCCGTGAGCTCGAAGTCGAAGTAGACCACCTTCTGTGCGGGGACGGTGTTCTTCAAAACCCCGCCGTCGTCCGCGTCCGCTCCCCGGCTGATCGCATCGGCGATCTGCACCGCGAGGATGGATTTCCCGACGTTCGTGTCCGCGAACAGGATGCACAGCTCGTTCTCGAACCAGAACTCACCGAACAGCTTCTTCGGGATCGGCTGCGACTTCGACCGGTCCATCCAGTCGTTCCCGCCCCGCACGACGAAGTAGTCCGTGCACTTCACCGCCTTCGGGTCCTTCCACGCTGGGGTGTGGTCAACGGCGACACAGATGCGTTCCTTCAGGGTGTCCTCGTCCGCACCTTCCGCCTCGACGCACCACCGGATGTAATCCGATATATCCAGCCCGTGCTTGTCCGGCAGTTCCCGGTCGGGGAACATGTCCAGCACCTTCACCGAGGCTGCCGATCGGAGCAGTATCCGTGCCGCCTCGTTCGACTGCGTCACGCCCGGGACGTCGTGGTCGCGGCAGATGATCACGTGCCGGCCCTGGACGTATTGGTTGAAGTCCTCCGTCCAGTTCTTGAAGCTCGAAGCGACGAACCCGAGCTCCGCGAGAGCGTCCGCGTCCTTCTCCCCCTCGCAGAGGAAAACATCGGCTCCCGCTTCGACACCCTTGATGATCTCGGGGAGCCTGTAAGGCACACGCCTCACCCCTTCGAGGTTCCATACCGGTTCCCCTCCCACGTCGAACCGGCGTTGCCGGAAGTTCTTCGGGTACAGCCTTACGTTCTCGTAAAGAAGGCGACCTTCTTCATCGACGTAAGGGTAAATGGTCTGTATCCTCCCTTGGGAGGCTCTAACGTGAGCGAAGCCGTCACCACTCACGTGAGTGTTATTTATCGATTCACCTAGCGAGTTCTTCGACGGCTCCGTGATGGACTTGTCGAACAGGTCCCTCCACGTGAGCCCCAACGCATTCACGATGCTCTCCGTGGTGCATCGCTTGTGGCAATAAAGTAAAATACGTCCGTCGCTCTCCGCGATCGACAGGCTTTGCTTCCCGTCGTCGTGGGATGGGCATTTCGCGACATACCCGTGCCCAGCCTTCCGCACTCCGGAAAGCTTCGGGA
>JAEZJR010000256.1 GCA_023415725.1 Acidobacteriota bacterium | reverse complement strand
GTCGTCGATCCAATGCGCAGGCGTCATCGCACTCTTGATAAATTCTGCAGAGCTTACCTTCACTTTATCGAATTATAAAATATTACTCGTCTGACGGAGAATGTGTCTGCGAAGTTAGAAGAATTATGCCGGGAGATGGAAGATAAAAGGGCCCGTCGTGAGGGCCCTTCACTACAATGAAAACTACTCAAGGGCTGTACTTACATCCGTCGGAGCTTGGTCAGCGTTCCAAATAACCGGACTGGGTATCGACATCTCGGAGCTCTCCGCCTCGAGCGCGAATTTCAACACCTCGTCGATCGAGTCGACCAAATGGATCGTCAAGTCCTCACGCACCTCGTCCGGGATATCCGCCAGGTCTTTCTCATTCTCCTTCGATAGAACAAGCGTTCTGAGCCCAAAACGGTGAGCCGCGAGGAGTTTTTCCTTCACCCCGCCGATCGGAAGCACCTTGCCCCGTAGAGTGATCTCACCTGTCATCGCCAAGTCATGTCTTGCCGGTCGGCGGGTCAACGCCGAGACCATAGCAGTAGCGATCGTGATACCCGCACTCGGCCCGTCCTTCGGGATCGCTCCTTCCGGAACGTGAATGTGCAGGTCCTTTTCCCGAAAATCTTTAGGGTCGATGCCCAGCGATTCGGCCCTGGATCGCACGCAGGTCAACGCGGCACGAGCCGACTCCTGCATTACCTCGCCGAGTTTACCGGTGAGCGTAACGTCCCCCTTACCCGCGACCAAAGTCGCCTCGACTTGAAGAACATCCCCGCCGACCTCGGTCCACGCCAGGCCATTGACCAACCCGATCTCGCTCGTACGGGCAATATCCTGTTTGCGGAAGCGGATCGTCCCCAGAAGTTCCCGGACCTTCTCCGCATCGATCACAACACGGAAATTGTCCTTGTCTTCGGTCCCAACGAATTTCCGCGCGATCTTACGAAGGCAGGAGCCCAATTCCCTTTCGAGGTTTCGAACACCTGCCTCGCGCGTATAGTGCCGAATGACCTCAAGGACCCCATCGTCGGTGAACTTCACCTTCTCCGGATCGATTCCCGTGCTCTCGCACTGCTTCGCGATGAGGTGACGCTTCGCGATCTCGACCTTTTCCCGTTCGGTATATCCGGAAAGCGTTAAGATCTCGAGACGGTCCTGCAGCGGAGCTGGAATCGTATGAAGGACGTTCGCCGTAGCGATAAAAAATACGTTGGAAAGGTCGTAATCGACGTCCAAATAATGATCGCGGAATGTGTGGTTCTGTTCCGGATCGAGCACCTCAAGAAGTGCCGCCGACGGGTCGCCGCGGAAATCCCTCCCGAGTTTGTCCACTTCGTCCAACAGGATAACGGGATTGACCGTTCCTGCTCGCTTCATTAACTGAACGATCTGCCCGGGCAATGCACCGATGTATGTACGCCTGTGCCCGCGGATCTCCGCTTCGTCATGCACACCGCCAAGCGCCAGCCTAACGAACTTCCGTCCCGTGGCATTGGCGATCGACTTGCCCAACGACGTTTTACCGACTCCCGGAGGGCCCACGAAGCAAAGGATCGTGCCTTTCGGATTTTTAACGAGCTGTCTTACAGCGAGAAATTCCAGGATGCGTTCCTTGATCTTCTCAAGTCCGTAATGATCTTCGTTCAGCGTATCTTCGGCAGTACCTAGGTCGTCGAGTTCATCCGACCGGGTCTGCCACGGCACGTTCACTAGCCAGTCGATATACGTGCGGGAGACGGTGCTCTCCGCAGACATCGGCGGCATCGCTTCAAGACGGGAAAGCTCCTGCAGGGCCTTGTCTTTGGCCTCTGCGGTCATTCCGACCTCGTCGATCTTCTTCTTGAGCTCTTCCAGCTCCGCCTTGTCGTCCTTGCGTCCGAGTTCCTTGTGGATCGCCTTGATCTGCTCGTTCAGATAGTACTCGCGCTGGTGCTTGTCCATCTGCTTCTTTGTACGAGCGTGTATTGCACGATCAAGTTGACGTTTTTCGATCTCCGCTTCGAGCACGTCGATCAACTTCTGAAGCCTTTCCGGCACCGAAACCGTTTCAAGAAGTGCTTGTTTTTCTTCGACGCTGATCCGAAGGTGTGAAGACATCGAATCCGCGATCTGGGCAGCCGAAACACCGCGAAGCGATGCGTGAAGGGCGTCGGTATAGGCATCCGGTGACACTCTTAACAGTTGCTCGACAAGCGTGTGGATCTTTTGCAGCAGCCCGTCTGTGCGGTATCCGGACTCCTCGATCGAGGCGACCTTTCGCACGTGAGCGTGGAAGACACCGTCAGTCGTCTGCTCGATCCGTACCGACTGGCCCCGCTCTCGCCCTTCGACAACGACCTTTATCTGTCCGTTCTCCTGCCGCTGGGCCTGGAGTATCCGGCCAAGGGTGCCGACACCGTAGATCTGATCCGGCCCGGGTTCATCCACAGTAGCGTCGTGCTGTGTAGCGAGAAATATATCGCGGTCGCCGGCCATCGCTTCCTCCAGGGCGGCGACGGAACTCGGGCGGCCGATCTTGAATGCTACTTTAGTGAACGGGAAGATCACGACATCCCGGATCGGGACCATCGCGTAACGCTTGATGTCCGAAGGCATCTGGTCAGTGAACTCTTGCATACGTCAGCGGGAAATTGTCAGTAATTAAAACCTTTCGGGCAAAGACGGCGATTGATTTTATTTACGCAGAATTATCTGCGAAAAGCAACATAAAAGCCGCCGGGCGAGGAGCGCAATAACCTCAATCACTTAGATGAACAAATAAAGGATGATTTGCCCTCCGATTCTAGAAAAAACTAAGCCGCGGTTCAGCCCAGATTGGCCGCCGCGGCTCGCATTATCAATTTAGCCCAATCGGTCGCTTACGCGGCCTCTTCCATTCTCGGCCCCACGATGTCAAAAACCGGGGCCTTTCGCTCTACCATATCCTTGGTAATGATGAGCTCCTTGACCTTCTTCTCGGACGGAAGAACGTACATAGAATCCAGGAGAATCTCTTCCATTATCATCATAAGGCCGCGCGCGCCCACCTTTCGCTTGTGTGCCTGTAAGGCGATGGATCGCAACGCATCGTCGGTGAATTTTAGCGAGATGTTGTCGAATTCGAACTTCCGCTGGTACTGCTTCACAAGTGCGTTCTTAGGTTCGGTAAGGATCTTGATAAGTGCGTCCTCATCAAGCGGCTGCAGCGTACCGACCACGGGAAGCCGCCCGACGAACTCGGGAATCAGCCCGTAATGCATCAGGTCCTCGGGTTCCAGCTTCGTCAGAGCTTCATGCTGACGCATCCGGCTCGATTTGATATCGGCCTGGAAACCTAACGATTTGTTCCTGAGCCGCTTCTCGACGACCTTCTCCAACCCGATAAAAGCTCCGCCACATACGAAAAGAATATTCGTGGTATCGAGCTGCGTGAATTCCTGCTGCGGATGCTTGCGGCCGCCACCTGTTGGGATATTAGCGATCGTTCCCTCGAGGATCTTCAGCAACGCTTGCTGAACGCCTTCGCCCGAAACATCCCTGGTAATAGACGGGTTATCGTCTTTGCGACAGATCTTGTCGATCTCGTCGATATAGATTATCCCCTGCTGGGCCTTTTCCACGTCGTTGCCCGCCGCCTGCAGCAACCTGAGGAGAATATTCTCAACGTCCTCGCCGACGTACCCGGCCTCGGTCAGGCTGGTGGCGTCGACAATGCAGAAAGGCACGCTCAGCACCTTTGCAAGCGTCTGTGCGAGCAGGGTCTTTCCCGTGCCCGTCGGCCCGATCAGAAGAATGTTCGATTTCTGCAGCTCTACATCAGGCCTGCGTTTATTGATCTCAAGCCTTTTATAGTGCTGATACACCGCCACCGCTAGACGCTTTTTCGGCTCGTCCTGTCCGATGACGTATTCGTCAAGGAAAGTTTTGATCTCCGTCGGCTTCGGCAAAGAGGCCCGTTGAGCCGTCGTTTCCTGCTGCTCGTCGTCGTTGATGATCTCGTTGCAGATGTCGATGCACTCATTGCAGACGTAGAC
>JAEZJR010000239.1 GCA_023415725.1 Acidobacteriota bacterium | reverse complement strand
GTGCTGAATCTCGTGCTCGGCTCTGGCAGTGAAGCGGGAGACGAGATATTGAACCATCCTGCAGTTAAGGCAGTGTCGTTCACCGGTTCGACCGAGACGGGGCTCAAGATCTACGCGCAGGTCGCCCCGCGCGGGGTAAAGGTGCAGGCGGAGATGGGCGGGAAGAACCCGGTCGTCGTGCTCGAGGACTGTGACATGGCCCTCGCGGTCGAGTCGACGGCCCAGGGCGCGTTCGGTTCGACGGGGCAAAGATGCACGGCGACGTCGAGGGCTGTTGTGATCGACACAATCGCCGATGAGTTCGTCGAACGCATCGTCGAGCGGGCCAAGAGTTTCCGGTTGGGGCCCGGCGATGAACTGAACACCGACATCGGGCCTTCGGTCGACGAGAACCAATTCAATACCGTTCTTAAATACATCGACATCGGCCGCGAGGACGGGGCAGAGCTAAAATGTGGCGGGAAGCGTGCCGAAGGTGACGGCCTGGACCGGGGATATTTCGTCGAGCCGACCGTTTTCGACCGCGTTACACCGGACATGCGGATAGCCAGAGAAGAGATATTCGGGCCGGTACTCTCGGTGCTGCGGGTGAAGGATTTCGATGAGGCGATGCGCGTCGCGAACGACAGTGATTACGGATTGTCATCGAGCGTCTTCACCAGCGACACGAACATGGTCTACCGGTTCGTCGACGAGATCGAGACGGGAATGACGCACATCAACTCCCCCACCACCGGCGGCGAAGCCCACGTGCCCTTCGGCGGCATCAAGCACACCGGCCTCGGGGCACGCGAGCAGGGCTCTACCTCGCTCGATTTTTACACCGAACTGAAGGTCGTTTACGTCGATTACACCGGGCGAAAAAGGGAAGGTAATCTCTATTGATCGCCATGGAATGTCGCCATCGATTCCGATATGAATTTTGAGGACGGTAATCCTGTAGCCGAACCACGTAGCGGGAGCCGGCGTGTATTTGTTGCGGCCAGTATCGTTCTGCTGATCACGGCGGCGATCATACGTTCTGCCATCGCGACCAGCCTGGATAGTTTCACCTACGATGAGGCCTACCATATCGGTGCCGGCGTCGCGTATGTGAAGACAGGGGATTTTCGCCTGAACCCGGAGCACCCGCCGTTGGTCAAGCTGTGGGTAGGCGCATACGTCTCGGCGTTCGACTACAACATGTCGCAATATCGCCCGCTCACTGACAAGGTGGGCGAGCGACAGTTCGTCGAGAATGACGTCTACAACAACAACGATCACGATGTTATCCAGGCCCGCGCTCGGGCGGCGATGTTCGTGTTGAATGGTCTGCTCCTTCTTGGTTTCGCGGTTGCCGTCTGGCGAGTGCTGGGGGATATAATGGCGATCGCCGCGACCGCTTTCCTTGCGATCGACCCGACGGTAGCGGCGCATATGCCGGTCGTGATGACGGACCTCCCGGTGGCGCTGCTTTCGGGAATAGCACTTTTGCTTGCCGTCAATTCTTTTCGGACATGGAAGCCCATCGACCTGGTCCTCGCTGCCGTAGCGACCGGCCTAACACTCAGTTCGAAACATTCGGCGGTATTGGCATTCATTACGATAGCCATTGTCGGTGTGGTGATGGCGGTTTGGGGGCGCGGGAATCCTGTCGCTGACCGTCTCAAACGGCTTGGCTACGTGGGAGCGGTGCTAGTTGGCGGGGTTGTCGTGCTATGGGGTACATACTCTTTTCAATACTATGAAAGCCCTCTGACGACGGAGGACCAATTTAATCGGCCTCTTTCGGAAAAGATAAGCGACGTCAGGTCGCCGGTTTATCGTGCCGGTTTGAATCTGATGGCCGACGGGCATTTGTTTCCGCGTTCGTACACATGGGGGATGGCGGATACGATTCGGGCCGGTGCTGAAGGGCGCATAGGCGACGCTTTCGTGATGGGGAAGCTCTATTACGGATCGGCGCCGTGGTTTTTTGCACCATTGATGATCGCGGTAAAGCTCCCGCTAGGGTTGTTGCTGTTGGTCATTGCCGGTGCAGGGATCCTGTTGGCACGCCGGGGCCCGCCTGACATTATCCCGCCGATCCTGGGACTCGCGCTTCTGTCGGCAACGGTCATCTTTTTCGTCATCCGCGGCTCAAGCTATGGAGGGATCAGGCATCTGCTGGCCGTTTATCCTTTGCTGGCGGTGGTGGCCTCATTGATGATATACGCGGCCGTGAGATCCCGCTCCCGGGCGCTCGGCGCGGTTGCGGCCCTCGGGTTGATCGCGTCTGTGGTCCTTGCGGTACCAGTCATGCGCCCCTGGGAATACTTCAACGAGATCGCAGGCGGGACGGCGAACGGGCACAAGTATTTCGATGGTGAGGGCCTGGATCTTTATCAGCGGGCCAACGAACTCCGGACTTACTACCGTGAAGTTCTCGCTCCTCAGGGCGTTGTACCATATGTTTTCTACTTGATGCCGGACGTGGATGACCCCTCGAAAACGATCGATCAGGTGCGAACCAGCAACGAACGCGATCGCGGTAAATGGGATGGTCCGACGGCGACCGGTATCTTTATCGTCGGGGCGAACGAACTGTCGCCGTCCTGGGTTTGGGATAAGAAAGCGTTCAGGGAAGCTCAACCTATAACCAGATTCGGTAATTTATTCGTTTACGAGGGGACCTTCGACATTCGTCCGATGAGGGCGCAGGGGCTGGCATATCAGGCAGCGTTCCAAATATATGGGCCGGAGCCTAATATTGAAAGGGCAGTCGCGATGCTTTCAGAAGCATTCGAGTTGGATAAGCGAGCATTCTTCGTGGCACTCGAGTTAGGGAACCAGTACTTAAAGCTGGGTAAACGCGAGGACGCTCTCGTCGCCTATCGGAATGCTTTGGACAATTGCCCGTCCGACGACCCGAACAGAGAAGCGATAATCAAGCAGATTGAGTTGTTGAAGAACTCGGAATCGATAGGAGGGGTCGCACCTCTCCGAAATCCAGCACTGGAATAATTACCGGCACCTATAATCATGAATCCTCAGGAACAAAGATCGACGGTTTCCGACGCGGTGCGGAAGCATAAGGAATTTCTTTTCCCCGCGGTTGCGACGTATTACGAGGAGCCGCTCGCTTTGGTCAAAGGCGAGGGGGAACACGTATGGGACGACCAGGGTAACAGGTACCTGGATTGTTTCGGCGGGGTGCTGACGGTGAGCGTGGGGCATGCGGAGCCGAGGGTGAACAAGGCGTGGATCGACCAGGTGAATTCGATCGCGCACACCTCGACGTTGTATGCCAACAAGCCGCAGGGTGATCTGGCTGAGAAACTGGCGGAGATCTCGCCGGGAAATTTGAAAAAATCGTTCTTTACGAACAGCGGTACGGAGGCGGACGACACGGCCGTACTGGCTGCGAAGCTCGCTACCGGGCACAACGAGATCGTGGTGCTGAGGCACAGCTACGCGGGGCGTTCGGCGACGGCGTTGTCGTCGATAGGGCACCACAATTGGAAGCCGGTCGCATCGCAGGTGGCGGGGTTCGTTCATGCTCACGCACCTTATTGTTATCGTTGTCCTTTCAACGCGACACCGGAGAATTGCGGATTGGCTTGCGCGAACGATGTGGAGGATCTGATCCAGACCACGACGACCGGGAAGATCGCAGGGTTTATGTCGGAGACGATCCTCGGGGTGGGCGGGTTCATCGTGCCGCCGAAGGATTACTTCAAACGCGTGCACGAGATCACGAAGAAGTACGGCGGGCTTTTCATCTCCGACGAGGTGCAGACGGCATGGGGAAGGACCGGGGATAAGTGGTTCGGGATCGAGCATTACGGGGTCGAACCGGACATCATGACCTCGGCGAAAGGGATGGGCAACGGGGTGCCGATAGGGTGGACGATCGCGACGGAGGAGGTCGCGAACGCGTTTCCGGGACTGACGTTTTCGACCTTTGGCGGAAACCCTGTTTCGTGCGCAGTCGGGCTCGCGGTCATCAACGTCATCGAGGAAGACGGCTTGCGGACGAACTGCCGTGTGGTGGGTGACTACTTCGCCGAACGGCTCGAAGAGCTGAAGGAGAAACACGAGATCGTGGGAGACGTTCGCGGGATGGGCATCATGCGCGGGATAGAGCTGGTGAAAGAGCGCAAAACTAAAGAACCGCATCCGCAGGCGGTGCTGAAAGTGTTTGAAGAAACGAAACGCCGCGGTGTTCTGATCGGGAAGGGAGGCCTTTACGGAAACGTGATCCGTACTGGGATGATGCTTAATGCGTCCAAGAACACCGTGGACGAATTGATCACGGCAGTCGATGCCGGGCTCACGGCGGCGTCTTGAAATTTGCCGGATCGAAAGAACTTTCCTTCCGTACGGACCGTATCTTAGTCCATCACACATCTTAGGCTCATTGAGCCGACCATTGCGATCGGAACGCATCTTATGATCAAGACTTACTCCTGCATGCTGCTAATCGTCTTGGCGGCTGCATTTTCTGCACTTGCGCAGCCTGCTGCTGAGGCTTCCGTTGACGCTTTCATCAAAGCGGAGATGGAGAAGCAAAAGATCCCCGGCGTGTCGCTCGCGGTCGTAAAGGACGGGAAGCCGTTGATCGTGAAAGGGTACGGATTCGCGAACCTCGAGCATCAGGTGCCGGTGAAGCCGGAAACGATCTTCCAATCGGGATCGGTCGGGAAGCAATTTACCGCAATGGCGGTAATGATGCTGGTCGAGGAAGGGAAGATCGGGCTGGACGAGAAGATCTCGAAGTATTTGGGCGAGGTGCCCGAGGCTTGGGCGAACGTCACCGTGCGCCATCTGCTCACCCACACAGGCGGGTTCACCGACTATCCGCGCGATTTCGATTTCCGCAAGGACTACACCGAGGAGGACCTGTTGAAACGAACGAAGGAGGTGCCGACCGCTTTCGCGCCGGGCGAAAAGTGGGCTTACAGCAATCTGGGGTACGTCACGCTCGGGATAATCATCCATAAGGTGTCGGGCAAGTTTTACGGCGATTTTCTGAAGGAGCGTGTGTTTGGCCCGCTCGGGATGACGACTGCCCGTGTGATCAGTGAAGCGGATATTGTTCCAAACCGAGCCTCGGGGTACGTATTGCGTGACGGTGAGGTAAAGAATCAGTCCTGGGTAGCACCTTCGCTGAATACGACCGCCGACGGAGCACTCTATTTGACCATTCACGACATGATCAAATGGGACGAAGCTCTTGCGAACGGCAAATTGATCGGGAAGTCCGGTTACGACGCACTTTGGTCGCCGGTGAAATTGAACGATGGCCGCAACCACCCCTACGGCTTCGGTTGGTCGCTTCGCACAATGAACGGGAAACGGGTCATCGAGCACGGCGGATCGTGGCAGGGTTTCAAAGCGCATATTGCCAGATATCCGGATAACAAATTGACCGTCATAGTCTTCGCAAACCTCGCACAAGCTAATCAGGAGCGTCTCGCAACGGGCGTTGCGGGGATCGTTGACGCCGAGCTACTGCCGAAAGTGATCAGCGACCCGGATCCGGCCTTCACCGCCGCAACGAGGCAGCTTTTCGAGGCGGTGCTCGAAGGGAAAGGCGATATGGACAGATTTACTCCGCAGGTAGCGGCGACGATCAAGCAGTCGGGTGATCGCGTTGCTGCGACCATTAAGCCGCTCGGGCCGATCCAGAAGTTCGAGCTGGTCGAGAAGAGCGAAGACACGAATGGTGTCCGGTACAGGTATAGGATCAGTTATTCGAGCGCGTCAGTCCTCCTGCTAATGGGGGTCAACAGGGACGGCAAAATCACCGGCTTCGCTTTACGGTCGGAATAAAATGAGGTCTTTACAATGAACATCAGAGCGAGTTTTCTAACCATTGCGCTTGCTTTTACCGCCACGGTTGGTCAGGTTCCCGATAGGGAAAAAGTAGTTGCCGGTGCCGAGCGGGCGGTGGAGAAAGCGGCAAAGACCAACCCGATGCCGGCTCCGGGGTGTGCGGTCGGGGTTTCGCTTGACGGACAGACCGTCTTCGAGAAAGCGTTCGGACTGGCGGAGATGGAGCACAATATCCCGAACACGCCGCAGACGATATTCGAGTCGGGTTCGGTGGCGAAGCAGTTCACGGCCGCAGCACTGGTCTTGCTTCAGCAGGATGGAAAGCTGAAGATCGACGATCCGGTCCGCAAGTACATTCCTGAATTACCAGATTACGGCAAGCTTTTGACGATCAGACATATTCTCACGCACACCGCAGGCTTGCGAGATTGGGGCTCGGTGATGGCCTTGACCGGGGCGGGCCGCGGAGATCGCGTGGTGACGCAGCCGATCGCACTCGACGTTATCTATAAGCAGAAAGCGTTGGATTTCGAGCCGGGGGCGGAGTACTCCTACTCGAACAGCGGCTACCAACTCGCGGCGGAGATCGTTGAACGGGTGTCGGGGAAGAAATTCGGCGAATTCGTCGGCGAGCGGATCTTTAAACCCCTCGGGATGACGAACAGCTCTTGGCGTGAAGATTACAGACGGTTAGTTCCGGGGAGAGCGCAGGGTTATTCGAAATCTGGCCCTAACGGTCCCTGGATGCTGAACATGCCGATCATGAACGTGATCGGGAACGGCGGAATGCTCACGACCGTGGGCGACTGGCTGAAGTGGAACGCGGCTCTCGACGCGAAAATGTTTGGCGAGCCCTTCGTGAAAGAGATGGAAACACAGGGCGTGTTGAACGACGGGCGTAAGATCAGCTACGCGTTGGGGCTCGACGTCGGCTCGTATAAGGGGATGAAGGAGATCGCCCACAGCGGCGGGACGGCAGGGTATCAAACTTATCTCGCGCGTTTTCCCGAGAAGAAGCTTTCGGTCGCGGCGTTGTGCAACGGTGCTCCTCCGTTTTCGGGCGATATCGTTTACAGCGTCGTAGACGAGATCTTCGGGCCATTCCCAACACCCGCACAGCCCGAGGGCGTGAAGATAGCGGAGGAGCAGTTGAAAAAATACGTCGGGACCTGGCGGAACGAGAAAACGCGAAACGCGAACACGATCGCCGTCGAAAAAGGCGAATTGAAATTGAACGGTGGCCCGCTCCGACCGATGGCGGACGGGACATTCTTACTCGGCGATCGCAAGGTCACGTTCGCCAGCAAGGAAAGCGGCCCGATGGTTTCGGAGATCAGCAATGCCGACGGTTCGATCACGCGACTGATTTTCGAACAGCCCTGGGCCCCGACCGCCGCGGAGCTCTTGTCAGTCGCCGGTGACTGGCACAGTGACGAAGCCGGCGTGACGGCGGCATTTGCGGTCGAGGGCGAAAAGGCTTTCATCGTCGTAAAGCCGACCATAAAACTGCCGCTTCGGCCGGTCTACAAAGACGCTTTCAGCGGGCCCGGTTATGTCGTTTGGTTCACACGGGACGCCACGGGGAAGATAGAAAAGATGCACGTCGGGGGCTCGCGCATGCGTGACATGCCGTTCGTGCGTGTGTCGAACTGAAGTTCTGTTAAAGAAAATGAAATGTCGCGGGTGAGCAGACGCCAATTCATCTCCGTTTCGATCGGTGCGGCAGCCGCATCACGATTGAATGCTCAGCCGCGATCCAAGTCCGGTCCTCGCCCGAACCTTCTGTTCATTCTCGCCGATGATCTCGGATGGGCGGATCTTAGCTGTTACGGGCGGTCGGATTACAAGACACCGAATATCGACCGCCTCGCGTCGGAGGGCGTACGCTTCACGAACGCCTATTCCGCGGCTCCTGTATGCACCCCGACCCGGGTCGGCTTTCACACCGGTCGATATCCGGCGCGTCTGACGGTAGGTCTTGAGGAGCCGATACAGGCCCGTAAGGCCCTCGGCGAACGTATTAATAATCTTGGGATCCCACACGATCATCCAACCGTCGCGTCTATCCTAAAAGGCTCCGGCTACGAAACGGCGCTCGTCGGCAAATGGCATGTTGGGTATCTGCCCAACTTCGGGCCGCTTCGATACGGGTACGATGAGTTCTTCGGAATAATGAGCGGTGCCGGGGATTACTTCACCCACAGGGACCCAGCAGGCGATCCCGATCTCTTTGAAGGCGAAGTGCCTGTCGAACGGGCCGGTTACACAACAGATCTCTTGACCGACCGTGCGGTTGACTACCTAAAACGCCGAAGATCTGCACCTTTTTACCTTAGCCTCCATTACACAGCTCCACACTGGCCCTGGGAGGGCCCCGGCGACGCTGCCCTGGGCGGAACACTAAAGAATGGACCCGTCGGCTATTCGGCGGGAGGTTCGCTGCGGACCTACGCCGAGATGATGAAAAGCCTCGACCAAGGCGTAGGAAAAGTGCTCTCGGTTCTGAAAACGACGGGGCAAGAACGGAACACGCTGGTGATCTTCACCAGCGACAATGGTGGCGAGCGGTTCTCATTCAATTGGCCGTTCCTGGGTCAAAAGTTCAACCTTCGGGAAGGCGGTGTGCGGGTCCCGGCAATAGTGCATTGGCCGGGCGTCACGCGGCCGGGGACCGTTTCTGATCAACCGGTAGTAACAATGGACTGGACGGCTACGATGATCGCCGCGGCCGGGTCTCGACCTGACTCAAAATATCCGCTGGATGGTGAGGACCTTAAAACCGTGATCGCCTCGAAGCGACCAAAATTCGATCGCACCTTTTTTTGGCGTACGCAGCGACAGGGATCAGTACGAAGCGGAAATTGGAAATACTTCCGTGAAGGAACGAACGAGAGTCTTCACGATCTTTCGATCGACGAGCGTGAGCAGGCGAACTTTGCCGAAGCAAATCCGGAGATGCTTACGAAGCTGCGAAGGGCGTTTGAAGAATGGGAATCACAAATGGCCAGTTACCCCACGGCATAGAATTCAGCCCGGCAAAGAAGAATGCCCCTCGACCGCCGTCCGCTAACGGCGGTCGATTCATCTATTTGAAAAAATATTTGACAAACCGAATAAAATAAACTTTAATCCCTGTACTTCAACTTTCAATCTGTCCAGACGGACTGTTGCCCCCGACAGTTCTTACGGTGTCACTTTGCCCACGAACGGTCATTCCACCCCCGGCTTGACCAATGAAGGAGGAATTGAATGAATACTCGTCGAATATTGACGGGAGTGCTAACCCTGGCACTTCTGACTTCCATCTTTCTCGCATTGAGTGTGATCCGCGGCCAGGAGAATGAGGCCGCCGAAGGCTCAAGATCGCCCAGCGGTCACACTGCAAGCCTCCAACATCTGAAACTTGATCAATTGGTCGACCGATCCGGGAAGATCTTCCGAGGAACGGTATTGGACTTTCAGCCCGGTACCGTCGAGGTCGGAGGAGGCAGCCTCCCAACGGTCACATACAGGATCCGAGTCGAGGAAGCCTTCAAAGGCGAATTTCCCACAAAAGAGGGAAGCGATGCCGCCGTCACCGAAGTCACTATGCTCGGCAATTTGAAGAGCAAGCGTGATCAGGGAACCGTTCGGAAACTCTCCACACTGCCGGAACTGCCAAAATTGCATGTCGGCGGCGATTACCTGTTGATCCTGACGGCACCAAGCGACGCCGGACTGACAGCTCCGGTAGGCCTGGGCCAGGGCGCGTTCACGATATTCGAACAAGACAAGCAGGAGTGGGCCAAGA
>JAEZJR010000280.1 GCA_023415725.1 Acidobacteriota bacterium | reverse complement strand
TCCATCACCTTGACGGGGGCACCCTCATGCAGGATCACCATCCCTTTTCTAATATCGTTAGCCGAAATCGCCATAGATCTGTCGTGTTATCTCCGTTATCGAATAAAAGCCGTTTTAGAAAAGGATTAGTGTAATTTTTGGCGGGGAAGTTTGTCTAGTAACCAAAAGCCCCCATTCATTGATGAACGGGGGCTTTTGAGGGCGGTATTACTTTTTAAAGGGCAGCGGCGGTGGCTCTTCGCCTTCCTTGGGGGCCTCTTTTTTCAGCATCGCGTAGATCCCGACAATTTGGTCGATCCATGTCTTTGCTTCTTCGTGGGTCGGGTCGTACTTGAGGGCTCGACGGTAATCACCGATCGCGCTGGCGTATTGGCGGGCCTCGGTGAGCGCGGCTCCGCGATCGAAGTAGGCTTGCGCCAGGGTCTTCTTGGCGGCCACGTCGTTCGGATTGGCCTTGACGGCCTTTTCGGCTTCGGCGATCACGCCGTCGAAGCGAGCGGTATCGATCGGGTCGCCGCTCGCCGTCCATTTTCCGCCGGCGTTGGAATTGGCTGCTCTAGGCGGCTGGTTTTCCGTCGTATGGGCGATGGTGTTCATCTGGCCGGAACGCAAAGGGCGGTCGGCGGATGTGTTGGTGTTTGTGTTCGAATTGGTGATCACCGTGGGGGCGGAGTTGCTGCAGGCGATCGAGAACATCGCTACAAAGAATGCCGAAATATAGATGGATCTCATTTAATAACCTCTTTGCTCGTTACTCAATTCTATAATTCTTTTCGACGAATCGCCCGCCCTGAACTACTCGCTCCGGATCTCAATGCTCGAAATAAGCTTGTCGATCTCTCCTAGATCAGGCTGAAACTTTTGCGGTGACGTTTCTTCGAGCCTTTTTTCGATTCGTTTTAAGTAACGCGAATGCTCCAGTGCTTCCGACTCATCCGGAGTGAACGCCGGGATTTTGTAACCCTCGAAATCTTCAATGTCCGAATCATCCGGTAGAAAGTCCACTCTTACCGGAAACGTCCC
Organism: Acidobacteriota bacterium; assembly: GCA_023415725.1. Lineage (GTDB taxonomy): Bacteria > Acidobacteriota > Blastocatellia > Pyrinomonadales > Pyrinomonadaceae > OLB17. Next base: position 9,934 of record JAEZJR010000280.1, on the reverse strand, counting down.
GAACAAGTAGTACTTTCCGTCAGCTGTAAGCCCTTGAACAACGTACGTGAGGGCGCAATTCGTTATGTATCCGGCATCCGGCTGGAATTGAGTCAGATACGCTATTGCGTACCCTTCCTTGAAGGTGACAAATTTGGAATGGGCCCTTAAGACCTGTTCTGGCTCGATATATCGAACGATCTCGATCTCGTCCTGGACGTTCGGTAACTGTTTTTCGTTCAATAACGACCTGAGCGATTCCAGCCTCTTTTTGAAGCCGTCCAGCGTCCGAGGTTGTGTGGCCAGTACCTCGCGGAACTCCTCGACGTCGTAGACGGCAATGCCCGGACTGAAAGCGGAATCCCTTACTTGATCCGCGTACCCTCCCTCGATAGTGAGGTGTACACGTTGAGGTCCCTCCCCGCCTGGTTTGTCGTTCGGTTCCAGCGGTACGGCGTCCTTTAATTCCACCTTAAGAGCACCATTGAATGATAGAGGAAGATCAGCGAAAACTTTCGGCAAAGTTAGCTTATCGCGGTGGGGAGCGGCGGCTTGTGCGGGAATTGGCTCGTCAGCCTGTTCGTCGGGGGAGGCCGATTTGGAGCACCCAATTTGAGGCAATATTGAAAATGCGAAAACGAAGACGGGCAGGAAAAACCTGCCCGATCTCGCATAAAGGAATTCAATATTTGTTCTCATCTGGTATCGGTGCGGTCAGTCCTAATTAGCACACACTCGCCGGCAAGGTACAGGCGTTCCCTGGAGCGTGCCGGCGTTCCGTTAATCAATATATGGTCTCGCCTGGACGATGTAGAGGCGGCCATTCATTATTCCCCATTCGATGTCCTGAGGTTGTTTGCCGAAGATGCCGCGGATTCGGACGGCGGTCTTTGCGAGATTGCGTGTCTGCAGATCGGTCAGGACGCGCCCTTGTGTATTAGCGCATTTATCGGCGGTAGCTTTGAGGTCACCGGCTTCATCGAACATCAGGGCGTTTTCCTGCTGCGACTGCGTAAGCACCACGACCGAGTTCGATTTGGGGTTGAACAGGATCTGTTCGGGAAGCCCCGCGTTGTTGACGACGTTCGAATTGTGGCCGCAAACGGCGCTGATGTAAACGGCGTCCTTGTTGTTCTTGTCGAACGGGTCGCGGGTGATCATCACGCCCCCTTTCTGCATGTCGACGCCGAGCTGGACAAGAGCGGACATATAGACGTCCTTCTGGCTGACGTAATTGCGAACTCGGGCTTCGTAAGCCTCGAACTTCCAGAGCGAGCCCCAAACCTTCTTCACAGCGTCGATGAGCTTGTCGGCGGTTCGTACGTTGGGGACGCTGGAGTAAAGGCCAGCACCGCTGAAGTTCGGCAGGTCTTCCGAATTCGAGGAGCTTCTAATGAACACGGGGCGGCCGCCGAGCTGCGTGCGCCACCGCTGGATGATCTGTGCGCGAAGCTGCGGATCGAACTTTGCCTGCTGTATCCTGTTGCGGAATTCCTCAAGCTTCTGGCGGCGGACGCGGGGGTTGTGGACGAATTCGAGGTCGTCCTGCCATTCGGCGATCTGGCGGTCGAAGCCGTTGTCCTTCATGAATTTCGCGTACCAGTGAAACGGGACCGAGAACCCGTCCGGCACGATGATCCCGGGAACCTGCGCGGCGATTATCTCGCCCTGATTTGCCGCCTTTGAGCCGTAAATGACACTGTCCTTCTTTCGCATCTGCCTAAGGCCGGCGAGTCGCGTCACTTCGAGGTTCACGGGCGGGATCTGCTGATTCGGTGAAGCAAAATCGGTCTTGACCTCGTCGGCTGTCGCCCGGGTCAGTTTGTAGTCGGTGAGCGTCGCTTCGAGCTTGTATACGTAAGTGTCGTATTCGCGGAACAGCTTGTCGGCATCCTTGATGTAAACGTTCGGCACGCCCCAGCCCTTCGCGAGGATGTTGATGTGCGAAAGCGGCGACGACGGTTTCGCGACGATGATGCCACGCACGGGCGGGAGATTCTGGGGCAGTTCCTTGAGGATGATGATCTCGTTGTCGCCGATCTCGACTGTGTCGTCGAGCTTGTCGATGATGTGGATGCGGCCGACGGCGGTTCCGGCGTTAAGGGCGAGATACTCCTGGTTCTTATTCAACTCATCCTGCAGGACGCGATCGATGCCCAGATCAGCAGAAGCGTCTTCTTGGCGGATCGAGTTTGGTTTGTAGGCTACCTCTGTGAAGAAGTTCGCGTTGATGGCATCATGGGCGGTCTTGATCAGATCCGCCGGAGCGAGATCGCCTTCCCAGAGTTCCCAAGTGAATTTCTCGACCGGCTTCTGCCACGCGATCGTCCCAACGATGAACCGGCGGTCAGTATCGATGTAGATCGGTTTGAATACGTCCGCTCCGCGCGGTACCAGATAGGTCGCGAGGAGGAAGTCCTTGTGGAATTTGTAGCGCTGCGAATTGACGAAATAGACCTTGTTCTTCGCACGGCGATCCACTACGAACATGGCATGCGGAAGGGCATACGGCGTGTTCTGGTGATAGACGCGCGCGATCGTGTCGAATTCCTCGCGGGAGGTGACCTTGGGCAGGGAATTCTTCTTTGAGTCCGGAGCCTTGTCCATCGCCCCGGCGGGCTCATTCATCGCCGAAGGCTTCCGCGACATCTGGCCGAGAGCCGCCGGCAGCAGGCAGTAAGCAGTAAGCACTAAGCAGATGGCCCGAGTGGCCCAAGTCACTTCTCGTATTTGAAAAAAGCTCATATCAGCTTAGGCGGACGCACTTCCCGCCGGAGGAGCATCCGTCGTTTGCGAGTATGTTCCGGCGCGCATGCGGTCGAGTTCTTCCAGGGTGCTGATGGTGATCCCCATGTCGCGGTAGATCCCCTCGGCGATGCGGTAGATCCAGCCGTGAATGTACAGTTCCTGCCCTCGGTCCCAGACGTCCTGCACGATGGTGGTTTCGCCGACGTTCGCCACCTGTTCGATGACGTTGATCTCGCACAATTTGTCCAGACGCGAATCGTAATCGGGCTCGTTTTGGATCACCGGCTCGTGCTTGTGCATCGTGTCCTGGATGTGTCGCAGCCAGTTATCGACGAGCCCGAAGCGCGAATCGTCGAACGCGGCCTTAACGCCGCCGCAGCCGTAGTGGCCGCACACGATGATGTGGCGAACTTTCAGAACCTCGACCGCGAATTGAAGCACGGCGAGGCAGTTCATATCGCTATGGTGGACCAGGTTCGCGACGTTCCGGTGGACGAACATATCCCCGGGCAGCAGCCCAACGCTGGATGTCGGAGTTATACGGCTATCGGAGCATCCGATCCAGAGGATCTCGGGTGTTTGCGTTTCGGAGAGGCGCTCGAAAAAGCCCGGATCTTCGGCCTTCAACTCCTCCGCCCACTTTTTGTTTGCGGCAAGAAGCTCTTCTATCTTTCTCACAGGTTTGATTTTAGCGTATCAGGGTACGTAACTTCCATTTAGATGCAATTCCATCTCATCGCACGCGGCGGACGTGCCCCCCTCGGAACGGACGATCTTGCCGCAGCTTGCGGCGTTTTCAGCGTATGAATCCTTGCTAAGGATCTTCGACAGTTTCCGGGCGGCGGATTCGGCACTGTAGGAACTGCGGGATATTTCCTCAGCCACGCCGAGGCGAACGCAGCGGGCGGCATTGTCGGGCTGATCGTGAGCGTAGGGCATGATCAGATGCGGGACACCGGCCCGCAAAACCTGCCCCGTGGTGCCCACGCCGCCCTGATGCACAACACACGCGGCATGTGGGAACAACTGCGAGAACGGAGCATAATCGAAACCGACGATATCGTCGGTGAGGCCGGCGGGCGGTTCGTTGTAAACCCCGTAAAGCAGCACGGTTCGACGCTTTAGGATTTTTGCCGCTTTGATGCTTTCCTCAAAGAAATCACCCGGATCCATAACCGCGGCGGATCCGAGAGTGAAAACGATGGGCGGTTCGCCGGCTTCGAGGAAATCGTTGAGCGCCTGGGGCATCTTTTGCAAATCGTCGGCACCGTCGTAGAAGCAGAAGCCGGGTTGGACGACGTTGGGCGGCCAATCCGGCTGAGGAGCACCGAGCACGCGAGAGAAGAGGGCGAGGTGGACGAGCGGGGAGTATTTCCCGTCGACGATCGGATCGTGGTTTTCGTCCAGGCCGAGTTCGCGGCGGAATTCGCGGTAGGGCTCGAGCCAATCGCGGATGTGCCACCGCATGACCTTGAAGAAACCGGAATAGAACCTGGGCCCGAGAAAGCGGAGATGTTTGAAGAATTGCGCGACCGGCGGCACCACAGGATCGTAGGCGGAGAAGAACACTCCTGGCTGCAGCCCGGTCGAGATCCATTTTATCCCGGTCTTATCGACGGCGGATTTGACCGCGTAGACGACCTCGCCGGTGACCAGAATATCGGCCCCTTCGATCGCACGCATAAGGTCGTCGTACATCGGACGGATGTTTCCCAAAATGAGCTCGCGGATGATCTTTTCGGAACCGCGGCGCTCGTGCATCATCTCGCGCACCTGCTCGCGGTCGTCCGGGTTGACGTGCGGGGCCATCGGCGAGAAACCAAGGCCGAGCGGCTCGACACGGTCGCGGTAGGTGTCCATCGCGGCGACGGTGACGTCGTAGCCGCGCACTTTCAGTTCCTTCCCGATCGCGAGCATCGGGTGAAGGTCGCCGAGCGAACCGAAAGTCGCGAGGACGATCTTCGTCATTGCTCGGTGTCCTCCGACACCGCGGCCTTTTTCTCAATCAAAGCTTCACGCTCGGGGTTGTTCGCTGCGGTTCGGGCCTTCGCCTGGAATCGGATGCCGATGAAGAACGCGACGCATCCGAGAACGACGGACACGAATGCTCCGTCTTTATTCCCCACCCACAAAAAATAAGCGGCGGCCACCGCGAGGGCCACCGCCAGGATCTGAAATAGCGTTTCGAACTTCATTCCGTCTCGATCTCTTCCTTGGCTATATCGCTGACAGTCATCGACCGCTTCTGCCGGCGCCAGAGGCGCTTCCCGATGAGGAAGCCGGGCAGGACGATGAACAGTGCGAACGGCAATATACCGATAATGAGTGTAACAAGTCCGAGTACGAAGTTGAGAGCTATATCAAGGCCGTCGCCGAACGATTCGGTAAGACGGTAGCTAAAGCCCGTGGTGTTCGAACTGATAGCGGTAGGTGTCTGGATGCGGACCTTTATGGTGGAGAGGGCGGATTGATTCTCAAGGAACCGGAGGCGGCCCTCGATGCGTTCGATCTCGCCGCGGACTTCCGCGAGCTGGCGCTGGACGTCGAGGGCGGCTTCGACGGTGTTGGCTCGTTTCATTATCTCCATGAACTGAGCTTCGAGGGCTTTCTTCGCTTTTATCTGCGCCTCGATGTCGATGAACTCCTCAGTGACGTCCTGGCCTTTGATGGTTTCGGTCACGACGCGGCCCGCTGCCTGGCGGATCTCATCGAGAGCGGCTTGGAATTGGTCGGCAGGGACGCGGATCGTCATGTTCGCAACGTCGCGCGTGGTTTGTCGGGCGTCGCTGCTGGATTGCTGCGATTCAACGACGAAGCCGTTCATCGATTCCGCTATTCCGGCGATGCGGCGCTGGGTATCCTCGGGGGATTCGGCTTCAAGGCTGAGGTCGGCATTGCGGATTATCTTGCGGACGATCTGAGTCTGGGTCTGTTCCGCTTGTGCGAGCGTCGCGGCCGGTTCAGCGGCCGTCGGTGCCCGCTCTTCCTCCCGTCCACCTCCCCCACCACCACCGCCTATATTTGCAAAGGAGGTGTTTTTTGACGCCAACACCTGGTTCGAGTTAGCTGCGGACTCGCCGCCGCAACCCACAAATAACAAAGCAAGGGTAACAACCAATAGGCTTAGCTTTTTCATAGGGCATCTCCATGCGTTCAGATACTCAAGGCTTAAGAACGGTTGCAGATGCCCTGGCTTGCAGTTTATCCGGCCTTCTTTGCGATCGTTTCGAAACTCTCGCCGCGGAAGAATGCGGCGACTGCGCTGAAGAGGCGTTTGATGGCGCGGAATATTTTGGGGAAGAACCAGAAGAAAAAGATCAGGAACGCGATGAGGACGATCGCGATGACGACGGGAGCGAAGACCGCAAGAAGTACGCCGACTATGGCGATCGCGTCTTCGACGAGCGAGAGGATGGTATTGGTGACCGGTTCGGGGGAGAGGTTCGCGGCGATGCGCGCGGTCGCTTTGGTGCCGTGGGATGAAAGTGCGAGCCCGCCGCCGATCAGGGTCGCGGGAATTACGATCGACGAATCCATATCCGAAACGGCGGCCCACGCGACGACCGCCCCGGCCGGAACGCGGATGAACGTGTGCACGACATCCCAAACGCTATCCACGTAAGGGAACTTGTCGGCGAAAAACTCCACGACATAGAGCCCGCCCGCGATGCCGATGATCCACCAGTTATCAAGTACCTCGAGCCCGCCCGGGAGTTTCACGCTCGCCAGCTTTTGCAAAAGCCCCAGAACAGTGACCGTGGCATATAGATTTATGCCCGAAGTCCATGCACTGCCGAGTGCCAAGCTAAGGGTTGCAAACCATTCCATCAGCGGACCTCCTTACGGTCAAAAGAAATTCGCGAAAAGAATATTCAAACTCTCAATATTCTTCAATATATTCGCAGTGTGTTATTACGAACTTTCTTCCTCGCCGGTTCCGTCTCCATCTTTCTTGAACCCGAATTTCTCGAGGCGATATTGGAGCGTGCGGAACGTCAGGCCGAGAAGCTTTGCAGACTTGGTTATGTTGTTGTCAGTACGGTCCATCGCCTGCATTATCAGGCTGCGCTCGACGTCTTCGAAGTTGACGCCTTCGGGCGGGAGTTTGAACTGGGTGTCGCCGTTGGTACCGATGCTGGCGGGGCGGGTGCCCTGGGCCATTTCGGGCGGCAGGTCGTCGACGGTGATGGTGTCGTTTTCGCTCAGCAAGATGGCACGTTCGATGGCGGATTCCAATTGGCGGACGTTGCCGGGGTAGTGGTAATCATGCAGGAGTTTCTTCGCGGCCGGCTCGATGTTGATCGTGCGGTCCGTGCCGCGGGTGTGCTTCTTGACGAAGTAATCGATCAGCACGGGGAGATCCGTGACGCGTTCGCGCAGCGGCGGGATCTCGATCGAGAGCACGTTCAGGCGATAATAGAGGTCTTCGCGGAAGCGCTTTTCTTCCGTCATTTTCAGCAGGTCGCGGTTCGTCGCGGCAAGCACGCGGACGTCCACGGGGATCTCCCTCACGCCGCCGACTCGCCGGATCTCGCGTTCCTGAAGTGCACGCAGGAGCTTAGCTTGCAGCGCGATATCTAGTTCGCCGATCTCATCGAGGAATAGCGTGCCGCCGTCAGCTATTTCGAACAGTCCCTTCTTCTCGCCGACCGCGCCTGTGAATGAACCTTTTTCGTGGCCGAACAGCTCGGATTCGAGCAGATTTTCGTTGATCGCGGCACAGTTCACGGCCTGGAACGTGTTGCTCGCACGAAGTGAATTCATGTGGATCGAACGGGCGATCAGCTCTTTACCGGTACCGCTCTCGCCGCGGATCAATACGGTCGAATTGGACTTCGCGTTCTTTAGGATGAGTTTTTTGACCTTGTCCATCTCGGGCGAGACGGAGACGATCTCGGTGTCCAGGGCGGAAAGTTTGTTCAGCGAGCGGGAAACGGTCTCGAGCAGTTTCGCCTGGTCGTAGGGTTTCTGGAGGTAATCGAAAGCGCCCAGGCGCAATGCGTCCACCGCCGAATCGACCGACCCGTGCGCCGTGAGCAGGATGACGATGATCGATTTGTCGAAATTCGTCAGCTCTTTGAGCAGGTCGAGGCCCGACATGCCGGTCATCTTGAGGTCCGTCAGCACGAGGTCGAATCGCCTCGATTGGACGAATTTCATCGCCGCCTCGCCGGAACTCGCGGTCGTAACGTCGTAACCCTCGCTCGAGAGGATAGTTTCAAGTATTTCCCTTTGGTTCTTCTCGTCATCGACGACGAGTATCGATATCCTTGCCATAGTGATCATCGCCACAGCGGGCACTAAAGATTAGATGAGGATTCTCAGTGCTCTCGGTGGCTACTTTTCCGCTTTCGGTAATCGTATCGTAAATTTCGTCCCTTCGCCTTCGGTCGACCCCACCTCGATCGTGCCGTTATGCACCTCAATTATTTTCTGGACGATAGCGAGGCCCAGGCCGGTGCCTGTTTCCTTGGTGGAAAAATAAGGTTCAAAGACTTTCGAGAGGTTTTCTTCCGGTATCCCGACACCCGTGTCCGAAACCTCTATACGCACGAAACCGTTTTCGGAGGGCGAAAGTTTAACGCTCAGATTGCCACCGTTCGGGCCCATCGCCTGCACGGCGTTAATAAAGAGGTTGTTGAATACGGACCGGAGAAATTCCGGGTCGCCCATTATCTCAGGGACGTCCTCGTGCTCGACGAGGGCGATCTTGATGTCATTTTCCTCCGCTTGGCCCTCTACGATGCGGAGCGAATCTTCTACTACTTCCCGTGCGTCTATCGGGCGGAGGTTCACATTCGCCGGCCGTGAATAGTTAAGGAAGTCGGAGATCTGCTGATTGATGCGCGCGACCTCGGATTTGAGCTGCGATGTTAGTTTTTCGAAGGTCGCTTTTTTGTCTTCTTCAATGGGAGCGAACTTGGTTCGCAGGTGATCGAGCGTGAGATTGATGTAATTGAGAGGGTTGCGGATCTCGTGGGCGATCGCGGATCCGAGGCGGCCGATCACGGCGGTCTTTTCCGCCTGCTGGAGCTTTGCTTCGAGTTCCTGCTTTTTCTCGAGTTCCGCTGCCATGTCGTTGAAATTGCGGGCGAGACGGCCCATTTCGTCAGTGCGGCCGGTGTGCGGGACGCGGACGGAAAGGTTTCCGGCGGCGATCGAACGGGCGGCCGCGGAAAGATTCGCGATCGGGCGGGTGAACCTCCAAACCAGCAAAACCGCTATCGCGGTCGAAACGAGCAGGATCCCCAGCGTCGCCAGAAGAGGTTGAGCGGCACGACGGGCGGCTTCACCCTGGTCGCTCTTGAGCACGACCAGGACGTAATAGCGGCCGTCGGTTGTCGGGATGGGGATGGGGTGGACCTCGTCGTCGCTAGGGATCGTTGCGTCCACAGATTGGGCCGGAAAATGCTTCAAGTCATCACCGAGGGAGACTCCTTCCCGCAGCGGCGGCAGATCGGTCAAATCGGAAAGTAATTTATATTGAGTCGTCCCGTCCTGGGCCTGCACCGGCAGCAGGTCCGAATTGTTCATGCTGTCGGTGATCTGCCATTTGTTATTGACAATGATGATGTCCCGGATACGTTCTCGCGAGTCGCTGTCCAGGTTCGCCTGGTCTGGGTCGGCGAGCATGTCGGTCATGTACTCGCCGGAGGTGATCGAACTTACACCGAACGTCACGCCCGTAAGGACCGCCTTATCGTGCAGGGCTCGTCGCTGCTCATTTTCATTCTGCATATAGAGGTTCAGGTAGTACTGGACCCCCAGCGTGGCGATGGTAAGGAAGGCGAAAATGAGCAAAAGCCTGCCGCGAAATGTGGAGAAGAAGTCCATCATCAATAGTTTTTTATGGAATCCATAATTAAGCTTGCGCTTAAGGTAGGGCGGTGCTATATTCTGCTTTAGCTTTCTCGCGAAGCCGGGCGGTTTGAACCTTTTGCCCTTACCGTCCTATTTGTCTCCTCGACATTCACTCTAACAAACTAAGTCTTAAGCTGAGGAAAAGAATGAATTTTATCCTGCCCGAAACGCGTTTTGCGAAGGCGTGTCTCACTCTCGTTTTCGCCGCCCTCCTATTTTCGACCGGACTCCAAGCTCAGACGAAGAAGAAAACCACTACTCCCGCAAAGAAGCCCGCTGCAAAGTCGACGGCTTCGGCGAAAGATTCCCGTAAAGATAACAAAAAACAACAGTTAGCTAAAGGTAA
>JAEZJR010000090.1 GCA_023415725.1 Acidobacteriota bacterium | reverse complement strand
CTTCGACATAGATGACCTTAAGGAGATCAACGACCGGTATGGGCACCGAGCGGGGGACCTCGCGATCCGGAACGTATCGAAAGCGATCCGCGACTGCATACGGCCTGAGGACCTGATATACCGGTGGGGCGGCGACGAGTTCTTCGTGATCATGATCAGCATGGACGCGGGGATGGCCGTCACGAGGATGGCGAAGCTGGAGACGCTGCTGACCGATATGGCGATCGAAGGGATCGACGAGCCGGTATCGATCGGGGTGTCGTGGGGTTTCACGGACTTCAACGATATCAGCAACCTTGAGGACGCGATCAACAAGGCCGACAGCGAGATGTACGCCCGCAAGCAGGAGAAGAAGCGGCCTATACCGGAGCAACCGAAATTCATACCGCCCGCGCTCCCCGCGGACGCGCCGCACACACTTGCGGCATAGAGGAACTAAGAAGGCCGGCGGGTTCGCCGGCCTTTCCATTTGTTATAGCTTCTCGCTGAAGAACGCGACCGCCCTAGCCCAGGCGTCGGCGGCGGCTGTCGGGTCGTAGACCTCGGGGCGGGTGTTATTGAAGAAGGCGTGGTCCGCTTCGTATTTTACCGATTGCACCGGCAGTTCGAACCGCTCCGTAGCGTCCTCAAGCTGGCCCACCTTTTCCGGGTTGATCCATGCGTCCTTGGTCCCGGATATGAAGATGGTCGGGACCGTTAATTTCTGCAAAATATCTTCGCCGGGGATGTCGCCATAGAACGGTACGGCGGCACTGATCCCTTCGAGCTCGCACGCGGCCCGTAGGGCATAAGTGCCGCCCATGCAGTAGCCGGTGATACCGAAGTGAGAGATCCCGTATTTGTCGCTCGCGGCGGTGATGGTGTTCTTGATGGTGTCGAGCCCGTCCTCGATCTGGAGGGCGTTCATAAGCTTCGACGCCTCGTCCGGGTTGGCGGCGACCTTGCCGCGGTAAAGGTCAGGTGCGATGGCGGTGAAGCCCTCGGCGGCGTAGCGGCCGGCGATGTCCTTAATGTGGTCGTTGAGCCCCCACCATTCCTGAATTACGATGACGGCCTTGTCGCTTCCGCCGTCGTCCGGCCTCGCGACGTAAGCTGTGGTGTCCCCGTTCGCGGTCCCGAACGAGATGGTGTCCGTTTGCATAGAAGATTCCCCCTGTAGATTCGTCGTTTACGCGGAGTATAAACGAATCCGCAGGGGGAATCTATACCTGCCCCTTGCTCGTTAGAAAAATCTGATCGTGTAGCCGAAGCGGATACCGCGCCCGATCTCAGGTACCAACTCCTTGATGAAGGAGACGTGGTTGCGGTAGAGCTTGTCGGTGAGGTTGTACGCGTTGAACGAAATGATGTGGGCGAAATGCTGCCGCCCGATCGTGTAGGAACCCGCGACGTTGACGACGCCGTAACCGGCGGTCGGGACTTCGAGCGGGTAAACGTTCTTCTGAGCACTCGCGAAAGCGACCTCCGGGCGGATGTTCAGCGAGTTGTAGCTGATGTCCAGCCCGACGCGGGCGCGTGCCGGCGGTATTCGGGGCAGGTCAAAGCCAGCGTCGGTCAGCCTTGCCCGCACCACGTCGAAGCTCGCGAACGCCCCGAGGTGGTCATTGATCTTGACGTCGGCGTTGAACTCCGCGCCGACGTATTTAGCCTTCCCTTGCTCGTAACGGCCGACGGGCAGGCCGTCTTCGACATCGACCTCCCCGTCAGCATCCTCATCCTGATAGGCGAGGAAAACAAAATTGTCGATGTTGTAGTAAAAAGCGTCCGCAGAGAAACGGAACCGCCCGGACTGGTGACGCACCGAGAAATCGAGTCCGTTAGAGGTCTCATTCCCGAGGTCGTTGTTGCCGACCTCGAAGGTGATCGTTCCGATGTGCGGGCCGTGGTTGTATAGCTCTTCGAGAGCGGGTGCGCGGAACGAATGCGTGTAGTTCGCGACGAAGGTGCCGCCCTTCCAGAGGCCGACGTTAACGCCGAAGCCACCCGAAAAACCCGTGAAGCTGCGATCGCGAAGATCGACATCTTCAGGACGGTAGCGGTTGTTCTCGACCCGGCCGCCGAACTGGAATTTGACGCGGTCGAAATTCAGCTCTTCGAGAGCGAAGGCGGAGAACGAATTGTGCCGCACCTTGCCCTGGATCAACTGCTCGGCCCCGTTCACCTCGTAATCGCGGTTGAACCCCTCGAACCCGAACCGGCCTGAAAGCTTGCCGTGTTTGGTTTGTTCGAAGAGCGAGCGGTACGAGAACGTCTTGTTGTCGAATATCGTGCCGACCTCGTCGATGCCGTCGGCGCGTTCGATCTCTTTGTGGCGGTAGTTGGTGTAATCGACGTTGTACTGCAGGCCGCTCAGGAACGGGTTCGTCAGGTTGCGGAGGCCGCCGCCGAAGCGGACGTTCTGCTTGCGGGCACGGATATCGATCTCTTCGTCGACGATCGGCAGAAGGGCCGCCGATGCCTGATCCTGTCCGCCGTTCCCACCCTCGAAAAGTGCTGCGAACGGGATGCCGTAGCGGCGAACGTCGAAACCGTATGTGCCGCGGAAGAATCCCTTCTCGCCGAAGTAACCGGCGGTGAACGAGGCGGAATTGGAGCGTGAAGCGGAATTCGGGATCTCGCCGAGCGCCGAGCGGAAATCTCCGGTACGCTGTGCGCTGAGGTTGCCGCGGACGAGGAATTTGTTGAAGCCGTATTCGAGCCCGCCGGAGATGCCCGCCTGTTTATCCGCGGTGCCGCCGACCGTGGTCGCGAAGCCGCGGAAACCGTCGGTCGCCTCGTCGTCGTCGTGCCCGACGACATTGACGACGCCGCCGAGGGCGTTGCTGCCGTAGAGAAGCGTTCCCGGGCCTTTCACCACCTCTATGCGTTCGGCGGCGAGCGGATCCACCGTTTCGCCGTGGTCGCCGGACTGCGAACTGACCGAACCGGTCCGCACCCCGTCCTCGAGCACGAGAACGCGATCTCCGTCGAACCCGCGGATGACCGGCCGCGACGATCCCGGACCGAAACTGCGCTTGGCGACGCCGGTTTCCCCGTCCAGGACCTCGCCGAGCGACGTGGCTGCCTTCTGGGTCAGGGTCGTCGAACCTACGGAGTTCACCGACTGGAACGAATCGAACACGGATATCTCGGTGCCGGATGCCGTGACCGTCACCTGCTCCTTGAGCGAGGCTATCTGTAGGCGGAATTCGAGGTTGACGGTCGCTCCCTCTGCAAGGTCCACGATACGGGATTCGTCCGAGAATCCCTCGAGATGCACGAGCACCGTGTAGCGGCCGGGAGCGAGTCCGGAGATCTCGAAGCTGCCGTCCTTGGCTGTCTCGGTCGCCTGGCGGGTCTGCGCTACCTCAACGGTGGCGTTGTGGACCACGACGTTGTCGCCGTAAGAGACCGTGCCGGTGATCCGCCCGGTCTGGGCGAACGCGGCAATGGCTGATATGGCGATGATCGCCGTTGCGAAAATTGACTTCATGACCGTTAGTGAGCGAATGGCGGATTACCCGAAAATAGCAGTCTACCGGATACATTTGGCAGTTCGAGGATTTTTCAACGAACGGTCAGGTGGGGCGGATGAATTGCGTTTTGGCGGGATGAACGGCGGGTCAGATCTTGAGGAATTTGGCTCGAAGGAGCTTTGATTGGACGCGGCTCGAAGCTAATTCCTGCCCGTTCGCGAGCACAATCGTGTATGTGCCGCCGGGCATCGGGGAGACGCGCGAGACGTGGTCGAGGTTGACGAGAGCGCTTCGGGATAGGCGTATGAACCGGTCCGCGTCGAGGCGTGCTTCGAGGTCTTTCAGGCGGAAATTGATGACGAAGCGCTCGTTCTCAGCGGTGGTGATGTGCAGCAGTTCACCGTCCGCGACGATCGAGGCGACATCCCCGACCGGGACGAGGTAGATGTCCTCGCGCTTCTTTACGGGGATGCGGGTGAGCGGTTCGTTTCGGGTGGAAGCGTCGTAAGTCGCGGCGGCGCTGGCGATGCGTTCCGTCTCGGCCGAGCGCCAGTCGGTTTGTTCGAAGCGTTCCTTTGCCCGATCGATCGTTTCGCGGAGGCGATCGCCTTCGACGGGTTTGAGCAGGTAATCGACGGCGTTCAGCTCGAAAGCCTGTACCGCGTATTCATCAAATGCGGTGACGAATGCCGTGAGCGGCATCTGCGTTTTGCGGAGTTGGCGGACCACCTCGATGCCGGACATTTCGGGCATCTGCAGATCGAGGAGTGCGAGGTCGGGTTTGAGTGTTTTGATCGATTCGAGCGCCTCGGTGCCGTTCTCCGCCTCGCCGATCAGTTCGACATCGTCGAACTCCGCGAGCATGCGTTTCAAGTACTCGCGCGCGGGGCGTTCGTCGTCGGCGATAAATACACGTAGGGTGTCCATCAGGCGGCGGCCCTCGTTTCCGCTTCGAGCGGGATGTTGACCTCGGCGGTGGTCCAACCGTCGGCTCCGAAATCGAGCGTGACGGTCGCTCCAGGGCCGTAGTACGACTTCAAACGCTCGCGTATGTTCTGCAGGCCGACGCCGTTTGAGGTCGAAACGTCATGCAGCTTTCGGCCGGCCGCGGTGTTGCCGACGCTGAGTTTGAGCGATCCGTTGGAGCGTTCGGCTGCGATGTGCAACTCCCCACCGGCTTTGTTCGCGGAGATGCCGTGCTTGATCGCGTTCTCGGCGAGCGGCTGCAGCACGAGCGCGGGGATCTGGATCGAGTGGAGTTCCAAGGGCACGTCGATGTCCACGACAAGGCGTTCTTCGAACCTCGCGCGTTCGATGTCGAGGTAATCCTCGATCAGGCGGATCTCGTCACCGAGCGTTGTGAATTCCCCGGTCGAACGCAGCACCGCGCGGAGCAATTTGGTCAGATGCATCAGCGTCTCGACCGCTTTCTTCGGAGACGCCTCTATCAGGTAGCCGACGGTCGTGAGCGCGTTGAACAGGAAGTGAGGGTTGATCTGCGAGCGAAGTGCTTTCAGTTCCGCTTCGGTCGCGAGTTTCGAATATTCCTGCTCGCGGAATTCGCGTTCGCATCGCTCGTGCATCACACGGATCGAATCGATCCGGCGTGCGGCGACGAGGCCTATCGCTGAGAGCAGATTCGCCTCGTCCGAAAGCAAACGGCGGCCACCCGCCAAGTGCGAAAGCGTTACGCGGTATGAGGGCGAATCGGCCGTCGGGACGTTGAACGCAGCCGGGTTGGCGGTGTACTTCACGCCGTCCTTGACCTCGACCCAACGGTGCGTCCCGGCGGTCATCGCCTCGGCGACGCGGGCGGAGACGGTGTCGAGCACGTCGTCGACCGTCTCGAGCGACTGCACCTCGTCGTCGATCCGCTTCTGCAGGTCGGAGTAATCGGCACGCTGCAAGATCACGCGGTCGACGAGCCACTCGGCGGCGCTGTGAAGCAGCGGGTAGACGAGTGCCGTGGCGATCCAGAGCGTAAGGATCACGCTGACGGCGAAAACGTCGTTGCGGTCGTGCGTTTCGTGATAGCGGAGTATCGGTGCGGCGACGCCGACGTAGAGGCCGAATGCCACTCCCGCGATCAGCATGAGCGAGATCGCCCGTTTCAAAAACAGGTCCGCGAACGCGAAGCGGAAATTCTGGTAAAGGATCGCGAGGGCGAGCGGGACCGAAGATTGGTGGGCGACAAGTTCGACCAGCCAGGAACTTTCTCCAGAGTCGCGGCTTAGGTGAAGTGCGGAGACCGCGAAAACAAGCAACGCCGTCGCCCAGATGGCCTTTTTCTCGATCCGCTGGCGGAAATTGAAGAACAGCATCACCGAGGCGAGAGTGATCGCCCCGAAGGTGAGCATCTGCAGCGCTAGGGCGGACGGGACCAGTTCGCCTGTCGCCGCGGCGCGGAAATGCAGTATCGCGGCGAGGAAGCTCAACGCGTAGGCGAGCCAAGCGACGACGCGGCTGCGGCCCGCTTCGTTCTGGGCGGAATGTACGACCACCGAGGGCAGAAACCCGAGAGCGGAATATGCCGCGGCGGCCAGGAACGCGAGCGTGAGCGGGGTGTTGAAATCTCGCTCGATGGAGACGATAAGCTCCCCGGCATTCCAAACCAATCCGAGCGCGGCGGTGACGAGCAGCAGCACGTCGACACCCGAAGCCGTGGACGCGCGCCGGTGCCGCACGACCATCACAGCGAGCATCGCGTAAAGCGCGATCCCGACCGTGAAGCCGAGCAGGTTGACGAGCAGTGCCGCGTTGAGTGCATCCATCGAAGTCACTTATCTTCCGTTCCCGCTTAACTTTGATGCAATTCTAACTTAACTGGCGGCCGTTTTGACAAAATGAGCGGTCGGATTCGAGAATGAAGTTTCTCCTCACCCCTCACGAAATGAAGCGACTTTTCATCCTCCGGCATGCGAAATCCACCTGGGACGACGCCTCCCTCTCCGACTTCGAACGCCCGCTCAACGACGTCGGGCTTGCGGCGGCACCGTTCATGGGCAAGTACATGGCCGGGCAAGGATACTTCCCGAAAGCAATCGTGAGTTCCCCCGCTCGCCGAGCGAAAGAAACCGCGGAACTCATCAAAACGAACGCCGGAATCGGCGGTGACATCCGCTTCGACGATAGGATCTACGAAGCGAGCCCGAACACCCTGCGGCAGGTCGCCTCGGAACTCAGCGATGACCTCGAATCGGCATTGATCGTCGGGCATAACCCGGGAATAGAAGGGTTCATCCGGCACCTGACCGGGCAGATCGAACCGATGCCTACAGCAGGCCTCGCAGTCATCGACCTGGACATCGAATCGTGGCGGAAGATCGACCACCTCGCGGGCAGGATCGTCACGGTGATCCGCCCGAAAGCGGTGATGTAGCGGCCCCTCCGGGTTATTTAACATTCCCGTAACATTGTGTTCATATCATGTTAAGCGTAGGGCAATACGCTAATGGTTTCGGACGTCTTTTTTCTACCGGGACCGTTAACAAGACTATGCTGCACAACATACTCATCGTCGAGGACGATGCGGACATCGCCGAGAGCCTGCATTACAACCTGAAACGAGAGGGATTCCGCGTGACCGTTGCGGAATCCGCGGAAAAGGGGCTGCGGATCGCGCTCGACGAAAAGCAGACGCCCTCGCTGGTGATGCTCGACCTGATGCTTCCGGGGATGAGCGGGATGGAGTTCGCTCGGCGCCTGCGGCGCGAACAACTGACCGAATCGACCCCGATCATTATGCTCACCGCCCGGGCCGCGGAAGCGGACAAGATAGCGGGGCTCGAGACCGGAGCGGACGATTACATCGTCAAGCCTTTCTCGGTGAAGGAGGTGATCGCCCGCGTGCGTGCGGTGCTCCGCCGTACGGAGAAGGACTCCGTCCCGAAATACGAGGATGCCCAACTCGCAGTCGATTTTGACGACATGCGGGTCTCGTGCCTCGGCGAGGACGTGAAGCTGACCAGGAAGGAATTCGCATTGCTCGAGCATCTCATCAAGAACCTGGGGCGGGTAGCGACACGGCAGCAGCTGCTCGACAACGTTTGGGGCTACAGCTACTTCGGCGATACGCGAACGCTCGACGTGCACATCCGCCGCCTGCGGCAGAAGATGGGCGAATGCGGCGGCAGCATCGAGACGGTGGTCGGGGTCGGCTATCGATTCATCGGAAGCAAGTGAATATCGTAAGCGGCGACGTGCTGCAGAAAGTGATCGACGCCGCCCGCGAGGCGGTGATCGTCGTCGACGATTCGATGCGAGTGGCGGCTTCCAACCCTGTCGCCCGTCGGGCGTTCGGGCGGATGCTCGGGCACCTGGAATCACGCCGCCTTAGCGAGATCATCCGCGATGCGAAGCTCCACGATACGTTCCGCGAAACAATTCAAACAGGTAGTTGTGACGAGGCAAAGCTCGAGATCATCACCGTCTCGGGCCGGATGAACTTCGACGTTCACGTCGCCCCGCTGGAGCTCGGCGGACGGCGGCACGCGATCGGGTTCTTCTACGACGTGACGCAGGTGGAGCGGCTCGAACGCGTCCGGCAGGAATTTCTCTCGAACATCTCGCACGAACTTCGTACGCCTTTGACGTCGATCATCGCGTTTGTCGAAACGCTTGAGGACGGAGCCATCGACGATAAAGAGAATAACCGCCGGTTCCTCGGCGTGATCCACCGCAACGCCGAGCGGATGCGGAGCCTGATCGCTGACATCCTGGAGCTGTCGCTGATCGAATCGGGGAACGTCTCGATCGAGAAAGGACACGTTCGACTGGGGAATTTGGTGTCGGAGGTCTTCGCCTCACTCGCGTCTAAAGCCGAGGCTCGGAAAGTGCAACTCGTAAGCGAGGTTCCTGAAGACTGCCGCGTTTTCGCGGATCCGGGCCGGCTGGAGCAGATGCTGACGAACTTGATCGACAACGCGATCAAATTCAACGTAGAGGGCGGCAGCGTGACCGTCTCATGCCGCACATCCGATAACTCATCGATGGTCACCGTCGCCGACACGGGCGAGGGGATACCGAAGGAAAATCTTCACCGCGTTTTCGAGCGTTTGTACCGGATGGACCGCGGCCGCACCCGCGATGTCGGCGGGACGGGCCTCGGCCTCGCGATCGTCAAACACCTCGCGCGCCTGCACGGCGGGGAGGTTTCGGTCGAGTCGGAGCTCGGCCGCGGCACCGCCTTCCACGTGGAACTCCCTATAAATTAAGCACTTACCGAGCCCGCAAAACTTCTTCCAGCGAGCCCATCGTGTATGCTATAATACAGAGAAATTGACAATGCAGACCAGCAGGGCATCCGCGATCTAAAGTCGCGACTGACGTCATGTCTTTCCAGGACGTGACCGGAGGCAGTACCCATGGAACTCAGTATCGGTCAGAAGGTGGCGTACCCGAATCAGGGCGTATGCACTGTCGAGGGTGTGCTCAAAAGGATGATCGGTGACAGGTCGATGCAGTTCTACTCGCTGAGGCTGCAGAACGACAACTCCCTCATCTTCGTGCCCATGGAGAACGCCGAAAGTGTCGGCATCCGCCCCGTTATCAGTTCCCTGCAATGCAAGAAGCTCATCAATCGGCTCTCCGCCGATTTCGAGCCCGTGTCGTGCGATTGGAAGACCCGCTCCAAGGAGTTCATGCAGCAGCTCCAGACCGGCGACGTGTTCCAGGCCGCCGATGTGCTCAAGAAGCTCACATTCCTCAGCCACGAAAAGAAGCTCTCATTCCGCGAGCAAAACCTGCTCGAGAAATCGAAATTCCTCATCATCTCGGAGATCTCGAACGCTAACGCCGCGGACGAAGAGGCCCTGCGCGAAGAGATCGAACGCCTGGTCGATTCGGCGTGCCGCAAGCACTTGAGCTCGCAGCCCAAGGTCATGGCCGCGGCGCATTAGCTGTACTAGCTGTCTTTTTTGTAATTAGCCCTTACGATCGTCTTGATGTTCCCGCGGACGTGGAAGTCGCCTTCGATCTCAACGCGCAGCGGGTCGCACGCTTTGACGAAGTCGTCGAGGATCATGTTGATGACGTGCTCGTGGAAGACCTTTACGTTGCGGAACGAATTGATGTAGAGCTTCAGGCTCTTGAGTTCGATGCAGCGTTCGTTCGGGACGTATTTGAGCTTGATGACGGCGAAATCCGGGAAGTCGGAGAACGGGCAGATGGCGGTGAACTCCGGCATCTCGAACTCCACCCAGATCTCCTTGCCGGGGTATTCGTAGCGGAAAGTGTCCAGAGGGTAAAGCTCCATCTCCTCACGCGGGGTAGAGCGGATGTCCAAACCTTGCAGATTCTCAGGCTGCAACTTTGCGTCTTGCATAATGTCGTCGCTGGCTGAACCTGCGCGCGGCGCCGAGGTCGTTGATCCCCTGTTCGTTCAGCATCTTAAGTAAATTAATGAATATCTTCGCGGTCGCGTGAGCGTCGTCGCTGGCTCGGTGGTGGTTGATCAGGTCCACCGAGTAGTAGCTCGCGACAGTCTTGAGCTTGTGATTCTCGATATCGGGGAGCAGCCGCCGCGACAATTGCACAGTGCAGAGTGCGGGGTTCCCGACGCGGCATTCATCATGCACCATGCTGATCTCGTGGTTCAAAAAACGGAGGTCGAACGGCGAATTATGCGCGACCAAAACGCTGTCGCCGATGAACCGCAGAAAATCGTCGGCCACCTCACAGAACCGAGGAGCGTCGCGGACCATGTCGTCACTGATACCTGTGAGCGACGTGATGAAGGGCGGGATCGGCACCTCGGGGTTCACAAGCGTATGGAACTCGCCGACGAGTTCGCAATTTTCAACTTTGTAAGCTCCGATCTCGGTGATGCGGCACGGCGGTGCCTTGGCTCCGGTCGTCTCCAGGTCGAACACGACGAAGCTCGTTTCGCAAAGGTCGATCGCGTCGTGGTCGGGCTCTTCCAGTTCGACGACGCTGCCGTTCATACGCAGCCGCGCATCGCGGTTCACGATCGCCTCCATCAGCCGGCACGCCATTTCGTCAGAGGCGTCGGAGATGTTCATCACGTAATCGACGAGGCGAGCGGCGGGTGCGGAACCACCGACGGATACAAGGAAGTCGATCGTCTCGAGAACAAGAAGAGAGTCGGAAATGAGGTTCACGTGGGCAGCCATCCGAGTAACATTCTAACAGCAGAGCGTGCGGCGCGATAAGCTTTCGTGTCGCGCGCCCCCGATTTATTTGGCATAATTCCCTTTCGGCCGGCCCTCATACCTATGGATTCGGAACAGATCATCAGCCATTTTCAGGAAACCGACGCCCTGCTCGAGGGGCATTTTCTGCTCTCCAGCGGGCTGCACAGCCCGAAGTATCTGCAGTGCGCGCTGGCGTTGCAGTACCCCGCGGACGCCGCGCGTTTCGGGAAAGCCATCGCCGAGCATTACTTGGATGCACAGATCGACACCGTAGCTTCGCCCGCGATCGGAGGGCTCGTGATCGGCTACGCGACCGCCTCCGCTTTGAACGTACGGTTCCTGTGGACCGAACGACAGGCCGGCGAGATGACGCTGCGGCGCGGTTTCACGCTCAGGCCGGGCGAACGCATTCTTGTGGTTGAGGACGTGATCACGACGGGAGGCTCGACGCGGGAGTGCATCGCCGCACTGGAAGCGAACGGGGGCAAGGTCGTCGCGGCCGCGTCGATCATCGATCGCTCGGGCGGCACCGCGGACGTCGGCGTTCCGCGGATCGCACTTGCGACGCTAGAGGTCCCCTCGTACACGGAGGAACAATGCCCAATGTGCGCGAGCGGAGATAAGCCTATCAAACCGGGCAGCAGAACATCAGAACGGTAAGTTGTAAATGGTAAACGGTAAATGAAAGAAAACGTTCTAAGAGACAAATCGTATGCGTTTGCTTTAAGAGTCGTAAAGCTTTCTAGACTGTTAGCAAACGAACAGCGTGAATACGTTATCTCGAAACAACTTCTACGTTCGGGAACCTCGATTGGTGCAAATGTAGAAGAAGCTGGACAGGCTCAATCAAGACCTGATTTCATTCATAAACTTTCGATCGCCCAGAAGGAATCATTCGAAACACACTATCGGTTGAGACTTTTACGGGATAGTGAGCTTTTATCACCCGCCCTCGCAAAATCCTTGATCGATGATTCCGCCAAATTGCAAAAATTGATCACCGCGTCCATCAAAACGGCCAAAAGAAACGTTGCGTCTTGATCATTCATTTACCATTTACCATTTACCGTTCAGCTGTGAACTTCAAACTTCTTATCCAATACGACGGCACTGATTTCCACGGATGGCAGGTGCAGGAGAATGACCGGACGATCCAGGGCGAACTGCAGCGCGTGATCGGGACGCTTGAGGGGACGGACGTGACCGTTCACGGCTCGGGCCGGACGGACGCGGGCGTGCACGCCGAGGGTCAGGTCGCGAATGTGCACCTGACCCGGGCGTTTACGCCGGAGAAACTGCGGGCCGCGATCAACGGGAATCTATGGCGCGATATACGCGTGATGAACGTGGAGAAGGCCGCGGATGACTTTCACGCCCGGTTCTCGGCCGTCGGCAAGACCTACATCTACCGCGTGGTGAATGCCCCGGTGATGTCGCCGTTCTGGCGGCGATTCGCGGCGTTCGAATCGAAGCCGCTTAACCTGACGGCGATGACGATGGCCGCGAGGCTGTTCCTAGGCGAGCATGACTGGACTGCGTTCTGCTCGGCTCAGGCGGACGGTGACAGCCGCGTTCGCAACATCACCGATTTCACCGTTCATTCGACCTGGGACGCGCGGGCTCAGGCGAACCTGATCGAGTTCCGCATCTCGGCGAACGGCTTTCTGCGGTACATGGTGCGTTCGATCATGGGCACCATCCTCGACGTCGGGCGGGGCGATAAGGATTCTGATACAATCCAGACGGCGATAGTGACCGGCGACCGCAACCTCGCGGGCAAGACCGCGCCGGCACACGGCCTGACGCTGTTCAAAGTAGACTATTAGTAAGTGGCGAGTGAAAAGTGACGTGGGACGAGCCCGCGCGTCGGGGATTCACTTGGCCGTTGCCGCGAGTTCTGGTGTAGCCTATAACGCACTCGTCCCCGGTCACTCGCCACTCATAAAGGATGTTCATTTACCACATCGTATTACCCGAGATCTGGGAACAGGTGCGCGGCGAGCGGCTTTACCGGCACGAGAGTCTCGCGTCGGAGGGCTTCATCCATTGCAGTTACGAGGAGCAGATCGATGGGGTGATCGAGCGCTACTATGCCGATCGTGACGAGCTGGTGATCTTGACGATCGATACGGACAAGATAGCATCGAGGCTTGTGGCGGAACCCTCTACCGGCGGTGAAATTTACCCGCACATCTACGGCCCGCTGAACATGACCGCGGTGGTCGACGCCGAGACCAGAAAGCTGAAATAAAGTGCATCCGAATTTCAAAGAAGTTCTGAAGGCAAATTCATCCGAGGCGAAATTGCTCGCCCAGATCGATCTCGAGCGCCTGCCGCGGCACATCGCCGTGATAATGGACGGCAACGGCCGCTGGGCGAAGCTTCGCGGGAAACCGAGGATCTTCGGACACAAGGCGGGGGCGGAGTCGGTCCGTTCGATACTCGACACGGTGACCAGGCTGCAGATCGAGGCGGTGACGCTCTACGCATTTTCGACCGAGAACTGGAAGCGACCCAAAGCGGAAGTGTTGGGGCTGATGTCGATGCTGAAGCGCTACATCCGCAGCGAGATGCGCGAGGTGAAATCGAACAACATCCGCTTCCAGGCGATCGGCAACATCGCCGGCTTGGCGCCCGACGTGCAGAAGGAGATCGCCTGGGCGACCGCGGAGACCAAAGCGAACACCGGGACCGTGCTGAGCGTCGCGTTGAACTACGGCGGGCGGGCGGAATTGGTCGAGGCAACGCGGAAGGCGGCGAAGGAAGCGGTCGAGAACGGCGGCATCGACAACCTCAGCGAAGCGGACATCGAGCGAAACCTTTACACGCACGGCCTGCCGGACGTCGACCTGCTCATCCGCACCAGCGGCGAGATGCGCATCTCGAACTTCCTGCTATGGCAGATCGCCTACAGCGAGATCCACGTCACCCCGACACTGTTCCCCGATTTCAAACGCAAAGAGCTTTTCGAAGCGATACTCGATTACCAAAAACGCGAACGCAGGTTCGGCGATGTTAAAGCGAAGTAAGAACATTTCGTCCACAGATGAACACAGATTCACACAGATAGTAAGAACTGATTTGGTTCATCTGATTCTTATCCGTGTTTATCTGTGTTCATCTGTGGACAGCTTTTCTTCAGTTCGTGCCTCTTAAATGAAAACCCGAATACTCACAGCCATCGTGGCGTTGCCGATATTGATCGCATCGATCGTGTTGCCGTCGTACGTGCCGGAGACAGTTTGGATCTTCGTGGCGATCGCGATCTTCGCGTTGGCGGCGGGATTGTTCGAGTTTTACATGTTGACGAAAAAGCTCGAGCTGAAGGCGGACGCGGCAATCGCCTACCTCGGAGCGGCGGCGTTGACCGTGGCGTTCATCTTCGATGCCCCGGCGAAGGCGCCAGACCTTTTGATCGCCACGCTCGCGGCTTTCGTGATCGCCGTACTCGCGACGCAGACTTTTCGTTTTCAGGTCGATTTCTCGAAGATGCTCGCGGGCGTCGGCGTGACGATCCTCGGCGTGCTTTACGTCGCGTTCCTCGGCGGTTTTTTGATCGCCACCCGGATGGGCTTCGAGAACCAGCCGTATCTCTCCACGCATCTGCTCGGGTATTTCTTTCTCGTGATAATGGGGGCGGATTCCGGCGCTTACTTTGCAGGGCGAGCTCTCGGCAAGCATAAGCTCGTTCCTAAGATCTCGCCCGGGAAGACCTGGGAAGGCCTGATCGGCGGGCTCGTCACCGCCGGGGCGTTCGGGGCACTCGCCACCTTCTGGTTCTTCCCCGAACTTCCCTATCAATGGTCCGTCCCGCTCGCGATGGTGATGGCCGCTGTGAGCGTTCTCGGCGACCTCGCCGAATCCGCCATGAAGCGTGGCTCCGACACCAAAGACGCTGCCAGCATCCTCCCGGGCCACGGCGGGCTGCTGGATCGGCTCGACAGCTTGCTTTTCAACGCACCGATCCTTTATTACTTTGCCAGGTTCTATTTCAACGCCTGAACGGAGGCTTGAAGTTCATCTATGTCTAACAAACGAGGCACTCCGAGAAGAAACAGCCAGCGCGTAGTGGACCCGCTACGCATTCCCGTATTTTGGAACAGTGCGGACAGACGAAACGACGGTTACCTTTACGATATAAGTCTTGGTGGTTGTTTCGTGAACACTTCGGCGGATGCTGTCGATAACGAGCAGATCGTGCTCGAGATCCCGGAGCCGCCGCAAGGGGATGAAGTCGTCGCGTTCGATTGTACGGTGATCGCCCAGCAACGGCGGCTGAAAGGTTTCGGGCTGCGATTCGGTTCACTTACGGATCGTCAAAAGTCGGTGCTGGATCATTTCATAGCCAAATCGAAAGAGGCCCCGGACAGGCGAAATCCCTCTCCGCAGTCGTAGCTCAAAAAGAGTGCCATTTCCCCGGACGAATTCGCCTCTCGCAAAACTGAACGGGCCCGATGTGATCACATCGGGCCCGTTCAATTTCATCGCTTGAGTGCCGGTTTAATTATCTACCTTCTCAAGTAATTGATCGATCGCCTGATCGAGAGCTGCTCTGACAGCATCTGAAAGCGGTCCGTCGAATTTGGACTTCACCTTCGCTTGGCCGGTGGCCCCGCCTGAGAGGGTTGCGGTCATGTCGATGTCGACCTTTCCGACCTTCGTCTCGACGCCTGTGACCTTGCCGAAGATCCCGCCGATCTTCCCCGCCGCCGATTCCTTCACCTGCTTGAAATCGACGTTCAGCACGTAATCGCCGGTTCCCGCCACGGCTCTAAGACCGCGTTCGGCGATCTTGCCGCGGATGTACTGCTCGGCCTCGGCACGGACGGTCGCCGGAGCCCCAGTTACGTTGATGTTAACGGCGACGGACTTGGCAGACGGGGCGGTCGAAGGAACGCCCGGCGAAGGCCGGTTCGTGCTTGGCCGATTTCCGGACGGTATGCCCATAGAAGGCATCTGTATCGCGTACAGGTCC
Organism: Acidobacteriota bacterium; assembly: GCA_023415725.1. GTDB lineage: Bacteria > Acidobacteriota > Blastocatellia > Pyrinomonadales > Pyrinomonadaceae > OLB17. The sequence goes on along the minus strand of JAEZJR010000090.1, from coordinate 27,327 downwards.
TGCGTCGATGTCACCTCGCGGTAGCCGGCAGGTATGTCGAAGATCGCCGCGTCGAGCGGAGCACGCGAGAGTTCCAGCGTCTCTGTCGTCTGCGTCATCTGCACCGAACCGTCCGCCCCGAACATTTTCATCGTCCCCTGAAGCAGGAAGCCCATCCGGGCGGCACCGCCGCCTTTGGTGATGATGCGGTCCTTGCAATCCGGCTTTTCCGGGCGCGGCGACTGCGGAACTTCCGGTGTCGCCTGCGGGCAATTGAACTCGGCCGTGAAATCGACGTACCACCCGTCGAACTCCATCTTCGACTTGCTCGGGCCGCTGCACGAATCGGCGGAGCTTTCCATCTCGTGGGTGATGATGAGGTGCCGTGCCTGCAGCCCGAACATCATCTTCCGCTCGCCGGTGTCGCGGATGTTGTAGGTGATCGTCACGGTGCCGCCCTGCCGCGTCGTGGTTGTCCGGCGGGTCGGTTCCGGCGTCGTCCGCGTAACCGGTGCAGCATCCGCGGCGGTCGCGAACGGGTCGATCATGTAAAGCTTCGCGCGGTCGTTGACGCGGACGGTGCGTTTAAGGTCGCACTGAGTGATGGTGGCGACCTGCGGCATAAAGGCGGCCGCCTGCGGGTCATCCATCTGGATCTTCGTCTCGGTCCGCTCGCGCGTTCCTTTAATGGATCGGGTCGACTCCATTGTCTGCCCGCTCATGGTGACTTTCTGCTTCACTCTTACGTCGGCGAATGCGGCCGTGGTAAGCAACACGGCCGCGCAGGCGAGCAGAAGGGTTCTTCGTATAGATCGCATATCAACTCCTCAAGATCTTGTAATTTATTGCGAAAAAACGGTGAAAGAAAGAACTTCGACGTATTAGTATAATCCCAAACCGCGTTTTTGCGGCAACTTTGTCGTACGGCCCGCGGCAAATCCTGAAACGTGGAAACCGAGCCTCAGGTCCGACGCATCAAAAAGACATGTCGTTCTCCAAACACATCGACCAAATGATCGGCGACGCGATCGCCCGTGGTGAATTCGACAATCTCGAGGGCGAGGGGAAGCCGATCGATCTGGATACTTATTTCGCCACACCGGCGGACCTGCGCGTCGGCTATTCGGTGTTGAAAAGCAGCAAGTTCGTGCCCGAAGAGGTCGACCGGATGAAGGAGATCGGCGAATTGAGAGAAAAAATTACGAACTGCCCGCCTGAAGATCTACCGAAGCTGACCAAAATGCTCCGCGAACGCGAGCTTGTCCTGGCACTCATCCTCGAGCGCAATAAACGCCGGAAGTAGGGCCTTTAGATGGCGCCGCCGCTTACCAGCCTTACCGTGTCTCTGGCGATCAGGAGTTCCTCGTTCGTCGGGATCGTCCACAGCTTCACCTGCGAGCCCTCATCGCTGAAAACCCCTTCACGGCCGTTAACAAGCTCCGCATTCTTCACCTCGTCCACACCGACGTTCAGCCACCAAAGTTCGCTGCAGATGCGCGAGCGTATGATGTGCGAATTCTCGCCGATGCCGCCGGAGAAAACGATCGCGTCGGCTCCGTTCATCGCGGCGACGTAGGATCCGATGTACTTGCGGATGCGGTAGCAGAAGATCTCGATCGCGAGGCGGGCACGGCGGTCGCCGGATTCCTCCGCCTCGGCGAGCAGCTCGCGCATGTCGTTCGTGAGGCCCGAGATGCCCAGCAGGCCGGACGATTTGTTCAGCAGATTGTCCACCTCGTGCACGGTCATCCCTTCCTTTTCGCAGATGAATTCCACGATCGCCGGGTCCAGATCGCCCGAGCGCGAGCCCATCACCAGCCCCTCGAGCGGCGTGAAGCCCATCGACGTCTCGATCGAATTGCCGCCCTTTATCGCTGCGATCGAGCAGCCGTTGCCCAAATGCAGCGTGATGATGTTCACGTTCTCACGCGGGATGCTGTTGACCGTACGGTAGCGGTAAGCGATGTAACGGTGCGACGTGCCGTGGAATCCGTAGCGGCGGATCTTGTGGCGGCGATAGAGCTGGTAGGGGATCGCGTAAAGATAGGCGTGCTCCGGCAGCGTGTGGTGGAAAGCCGTATCGAAGACCGCGGCCTGCGGCATCGAGCGGCCGAATACCGAGCGTGCTGCAACGATACCGGCGATGTTCGCTGGATTGTGCAGCGGGGCAAGCTCGATCATCTCCTCGATTCCGTCGAGCACCACATCATCGATCAACACCGACTCCGCGAACTTCTCGCCCCCATGCACCACCCGATGCCCGATCGCCTGGATGTCCGCCAAACTCCCGACCCCCTCGATCGACGCTTCTTCCGATGCGATCCACTCAGCACCGCATCAAGCGCCGCCTTCACATCACGTATCGGCCGCGCCGAACGCACCGGCGGCCGCCCGTCTATCGAAAAGTTCAGCGTCGCCGCCCCGCCGATCCGCTCGATATGCCCCTTCGCCAGCGTCCGGTCCGCGTTCCGGTCGATCTGCTCAAGGCTGGTAGAAATGAGCTGGAACTTCAACGAAGAGCTGCCGCAGTTGAGCACGAGAACGTTCATACTCAATAGGATACAGAATCGAAAGTTGACGGCAAAAGTTCACGGCGAAAGGCCCGCAAGCGGCGAATCGGAACCGAGTTGTTGCAATCGACCGAGAATTTTCGATAAGATTCTTTGCAGTTTATTGAGCAAATGAACGCAGTTCGATTTGACGACAATAATACGTAAGGCGAGAGCGCAAGGATAAGTTCCGCGTTCCGCCTTTCGAGTGTCTAAAATCGAAAGGCGATTTTTTTTGCCCGGATCTTTTGCCCGCGAATAACGCGAATGAACGCGAATATTTTTATGTCAGGGATAATCTATAAAGACGAAAGCTACAAGATCGTCGGGGCATGCTTCGAAGTGTACAACCAGAAGGGGTTCGGATTTACGGAACCGGTTTATCAGGAGTGCTTGCAACTCGAATTTGGCTTCCAGGAAATCCCATTCGTTGCACAACCTGAAATTCAATTAAGTTATAAGGGAACGCTTTTAGACCAGTACTTCAAACCGGATTTCATCTGCTTCGGAAAGATCATAGTGGAAATCAAGTCAGTCGATGCCTTATCAAATGCTCATCGAGCCCAGACACTTAATTATCTAAATGCGACGGGCTATGAACTCGCTTTGCTGGTTAATTTCGGCAAGCATCCACGGCTGGAATATGAGCGCCTTGCTCGGACAAAACATTTGAGCATCGGGGAAGAAATAAGGTCTTGGACCCAAGATCTTAATTAAAACCATTCGCGAATATTCGCGTTATTCGCGGGCAAATAAAAATTCTTATGCTAGACGTTTTAGGCAAATTGGAGAGGACGCACACTTGCGGTGAGTTGAGGGAATCGCATGTGGGCGAGAGTGTGGTGTTGATGGGCTGGGTCGCGAAGAAGCGTGATTTCGGCGTTTTCACGTTCATCGACCTGCGCGACCGCTACGGCGTGACGCAGGTGGTGGTGAGCGAGGAGACCGCCCCGGAGGCGCACGCTAAGGCGAAATCGCTCCGCGGCGAGTTCGTGATCGCGGTGAAGGGCACCGTCGTGAAACGCGACGAGGGGGCCCGCAACCTCAAGCTCGCCACCGGCGAGATCGAGGTGAAGGTCAACGAACTTCTCATCTTCAACGACGCCAAAGTGCCGCCTTTCCAGTTGGAGGTCGCCGGTTCGGAGAACCTCGCCGCCGAGGACACGCGGCTGAAATACCGCTACCTCGACCTGCGCCGTGCTCAACTGCAAAGCAACATCGTAATGCGTGCCCGGGCAGTCAAAGCCATCCGTGAATACTTCGACGGCCGCGGGTTCCTCGAGATCGAGACGCCGATCCTGCTGAAATCGACGCCCGAGGGTGCACGCGATTTCATCGTCCCATCGCGCATCCACACGGGCAAGTTCTTCGCGCTGCCGCAGTCGCCGCAGATCCTCAAGCAGATCACGATGATCTCCGGGCTCGACCGCTATTACCAGATCGCCCGGTGCTTCCGCGACGAGGACCTGCGTGCGGACCGCCAGCCCGAGTTCACGCAGCTCGACATGGAGATGTCCTTCGTCAACCGCGAACAGGTCTATCGCGAGATGGAGGGGATGTTCAACCACGTGATGAAGCTGATCGACGTCGAGTTCCCCGCCGAATGGCCGCGAATGACGTACGCCGAAGCTATGCGCCGCTACGGCAGCGACAAGCCGGATCTGCGATTCGAGATGGAACTGCAGGACCTGACCTCGAACCTCAACGACACCGACTTCGCCCCGTTCGCCGAGGTGATCAAGAACGGCGGCGAGATCAAGGCGATCGTCGTTAAGGGCAAGGCGGATTATTCACGAAAGCAGACCGATGAGCTGCAGGAATTTGTAAAGCGTTACGGTGCTGGCGCTTTGGCGTGGATCAAGATCGGCGAGGAGACCACATCGTCGTTGCTGAAGGTTCTCGGTGAGGCGAAGATCACGGAATTAGCTTCCGCCGCTGGTGCGGAGAAAAGCGATGCCGTGCTGATCGTCGCGGGTAAGAAACCGGTCGTCGCTGCGGCGCTGGGTGCCCTCCGCCTCGAGGTGGCACGGCGGGAGAACCTGATCGACCGCAGCCGCTACGAGTGCCTGATCGTTACCGAATTCCCGATGTTCGAGCACGATGATGAGACGGACACCTACGTCGCCGCGCATCACCCGTTCACGTCGCCGATGGACGAGGACCTCGAGATGTTCAAGCAGGCGATCGAGAACCCGGCCGACCATCACCTGCTCGGGCAGGTGCGTGCGAAGGCTTACGACGCGGTCATCAACGGCTATGAGTGCGCCGGCGGGTCGATCCGTATCCATCAGAAGGATGTGCAGGCCCTCAACTTCAAGGCACTCGGGATGACGCCGGAATCGGCACGCGCCCGCTTCGGGTTCTTCCTCGACGCACTCGAGTACGGTACCCCGCCGCACGGCGGTTTCGCCGCCGGCATCGAACGCACCTGCATGATCCTCTGCGGCACCGAGAACATCCGCGACGTCATGGCCTTCCCCAAAACCGCCTCCGCCCAGGACCTAATGATGGACTCCCCGGGCGATGTGGATGATGCGCAGTTGGAAGAGCTAGGCATCAAGGTGGTTGGCGGGTAGGTTCGAAACATTGAACAATCACCTCGTCTTTGTCGTACTATTACACTGACGATGCCGAAAAAATTCGATACAAATCCGCTCGATCCGGAGTTTCCGGAGAAGGCAAGGGCGGCCGCGGCGGCTGACACCTCTCCGGACGTTTCGGCTTACACGGGCCCGGCAAGTTCGCCTTACGCGACCGCCGAATTCCCTGCTTCCCCGACCGCCCCGCCGAGCGTTACGGAGGACGAAACGCGCCGGTTCACCGAGGCGCAGTTCAACGCATACGCCTTCCAGGGCGGACAGGTCCCGGCCGCGTATCAGCAATCACCGTTCGCCGATATGAACCGCGCGGGCGAGCGAAAGGTGGCGAAGACCGGCCTGGCAGAAAAATGGGTCGTCGGCCTGCCCTACATCCCGTTCTGGATCGGTCTTGTCGCGGGGCTTGTTCTGCTGCTGGTCATACCTAAAGAGGAGAACAAGGTCCGCTTCCACGCTGCGCAGGGGTTTGCCGCCCACATCGCGATCGCGATCGTCAGCACGATCCTCGCGGTGGTCGGCAACGCTACTGACTCCAACTTCGGCGGGTTCATCTTCAGCCTCGCGTCCACGATCATGCTGATCATCTGGGCCGTGAAGGCGTTCAAGGGCAAGCCCGTTCATATAGAAATGATCGACGACCTCACCAACTGGTTCGAGGAAAAGATCGGCCCAGTCAACAAGTCCTAAGCTTTTATGTATTGCGAACGCTGCGGCAAACAGCTCGATGAAGCCCTGAACTTCTGCAACGGCTGCGGAGCGCAGCTTCGCACCGCCGGTGAAACCGGGCAAAAGTCGGTACTTCACACACTGGTGGTGGCGTTGATAGTCGTCGCGACAGGCGGAATCGGCATGCTGGCCGTCCTGCTCCCGATACTTCTCGATCGTGTCCCGCGTATCGAGCCCGTGATGGCGTTCGCGGTCTTTTACATGGCGATGCTGTTCGGCGTTTGTTACATGATCATGCGCCCGATCATGAAGCTGGTCGATGCGAAGATCGCCGGCAAAAACATCTACGACCCGGCTCCCGCATCCAAACAGCCGTTGGTCCAACTTCCGCCGAAAACCACCGCCCAACTCGAAGAGCAGCGCGAGCCCGCGAGCGTGGTCGATGCCACAACCCGCACGCTCGAGGAGATCCCGCTCCGACGTAATTAACGATCCCGTTCACATCTCCGCCGACCGGCTCGCTGAGCCCGTCTTCGCACGGAACTCGTACGTCTCTCCGTGCGTCAGGTATATCAGCCTGTCCGAAAAACCCGCTTCCTCTGCACGACGCTGAAAATCCTCTAGCGGCGACTTGAACACGTCGTAATCGTTGTAATGGATGGGGATCGCCTTTTCCGGCTGAATGATCCGAAGCATCTCGACGCCCTGCTCGTCGTCCATCGTGACGAGTATCCCAAGCACTCGAGTGCCGCCGAGGTGCAGCAGGGCGAGGTCCACTCCGGGGAAGCGCTTAGGGATCTCGTTGATGTCGTCGAAGATCAGCGTGTCGCCGGTGATGTAGATCCGCATCATCCGCTGCCCGTGAGCATCCTCGAAATCGAGCATCGACCCCATCACGTCCGGCAGCGCAATGTCGACGATCGGCGGTCCGTGCTTGCCCGGCATCGACGTTATCCGCAGGCTCGCTTGGCCGTTATCGAACGTGACCGAATCCCACGTGTCCATCGCTATGCCGCCGGTAAATCCTCGTGATTCCAATTCCCCTACCGCCTGAGCGGTCGTCACGATCGAGAGGTCCTTCTGCAGTTTCTCCTCGACGATCTGGTCAAAATGGTCGCCGTGATAGTGCGAGAGCAGGCAAAAATCCACGGGCGGCAGCGCTTCGATGTCGAAGGCGGGCTTGGTCAGCCTCTCGGACGTAAGCCCGTAACCGAGGTGCACGTGATCGCCCGCGTGCAGGAAGTTCGGATCCGTCAGGATCGTGAAACCGCCGAATCGAAGGATGATGGTGGCGGTACCGACGAAAAGGATCGAGCCGGTGTAGATGTCCGACGCTTCGGCGACGGGCGTTATTTTGAAAGTCTGATCTTTCGGCATAAAAAGCACCTCGAAGCGCAAGGCTACCAGCGCATCGAGGTGCTTTTTCGTAATCGTAGATACAGTGCCGGGCCGATTCGCCTACGCCGCGGCCGTCGCTGGGCGGGCGAATACTTCCTTCAGGACCTCGGCGTATTCGAGGATCGCCTTCTCCCCGTCGCCCTGGTAAATGGACCCGTGCATCGTGGCGACGGTGCCCGGTTTCACGGCGGCGACCCGTCGGATCGTCGCGTCGAAGGTTTCGGAATACGGCAAATATCCCGCCAGCGGGCCCGCCTGGAAATCGACCAACGTTTCCCTGCACCGGTCGGTCACGCTGTCGGTCGTGAGCGGCTCGACGTCGCCGTTCTGGTGCAGGATGTCTGATGCGAAAAGCGTCCGCGTCGTCGTGTCGTAGAGCAGCCCCGCCTCCCAGCAATGCGGCACGTGCGGCGTTTGCAGGAACCGGAACGTGTGCTCGCCCGTAGAAAATTCCTCGCCATCCATCATCCCTTTCGCCGGTCGCGCCGGGGCGAAGTCGTCCACGCTGACGAGTTTACCGACCATGCTGCAAACCGCGACGGAGTTCGGTGCCGCGGCGTGCCATTCGTTGAGCGAGCCGCACTCGTCCGCCTCGAAATGGCTGAACCCGATCCAGCAGAGCGTGGCGGGGTCGATCAGTTTCGAAACGGCCTCGTGCACGATCGGGAACAGGGCCCGGCCGCCGGTGTGATAAAGAAGCGGCTCTTCGTCGCGGACGAGGAACTGAGTGAACCCGAGGTTGATCTCAGGGATGAACGTGGTAATGCGGAAGGTGTCGGGAGCGATCTCGGTAATGCTTGTCATAATTCACTGACCCCTCCTATAAGGTCACATCATTTAACGCGTATCAGGATCGCGGCCTGTTTCAAACAGAAGCGGGCGCCTCAACCTCGATCTGCGGGCCCGCTTGCTCGCCGCGCAATCGCAGGAACGCAGTTATGACGAGATAGATGGCCAGGCAGATCAGCGCGAGCGAGGCGATCCCGTTAACCAGTTTGATATCGAACCCGGCCGCCGCGGTGAAATTGCCGTAAACCATCGCGCCCAAGGCCCACAACGTTATCACAAGCACGAACAGCATAGGCAGCAAAGTGAACGCGATCCGCTTACGTGCCTGATAAAGCCAGACCGTTATGGAAAGCAGAGTTAGTGCAGCGAGAAGCTGGTTCGATGCTCCGAAAAGCGTCCAGAAATCGATCCACGAGCCCGGCTTCGCGAAGAAGATCAGCACGAACGGGATCGCCCCGGTCGCCAACGTCCCTACGACCGCGCCGGCCCGCCCCGGCAGACCGAACAGTTCCTGCACGATGTAGCGCCCGAGTCGCATCGAGACGTCCAGCGTGTCGAACACGAACGTTGAGAACGCCATCGCCCCGAAGGTGATCGCGAACTGCAGGTGATCCCGTCCGATCAAGATCGTCAGGAACTCGCCGATCCCGTTGCCGTAGATCTTGCCCGCCGGCAGAGCCCGGCCATCCGGCCCTACCAGCGAACCGCTCGCCGCGACCATCACAGTCACGAGAGCGATGAACGCGACGAACCCCTCCGCCAGCATCGCCCCATACCCTACGGACCGCGTGTGCGATTCCTTCTCGATCTGCTTCGACGTAGTGCCGGAACAGACCAAACCGTGAAAGCCCGAACACGCCCCGCACGCGATCGTGACGAACAGGAACGGGAACAGCATCCCCGTCATCCCGCCGACGTCGAACGACTTGAACGCCGGCTGCTGTATCTCGTACCCGCCGAAGAATATCCCGATCACCCCGACCGCGATCGCGGTGTAGAGCACAAACCCGCCCAGGTAGCCCCGCGGCTGAAGCAACGCCCACACCGGCACGAGCGACGCGATGACGCAATAGATCAATATCAGCACCGACCAACTTAGATGGCCGAGGGCGAATACATAAGAGAACTGAGTGCCCAGATAAGAAAGGGCGAACGTCGCCGGGACGAATATGATCGTCACAAGCCAAAGAGGCGGCTTCAGGTAACGTTCGACGAGGCCGAGGACGATCGATAGCAGAAGATAAGCAACGCTCGCGAAAGCGACCGCTCCGCCCGGGCTGAACCGCGTTTCGCCCGCGAGGCTTTCATCCCCCGCGACGAACGTTCCGGCCGTGATATCCGTGAACGCGACGATCACGTAAATGAGCGCGATCCAGATGAACGCCATCATCGCCCGTCCGGCCCCTCCGCCGAGTTTCTCTTTCGTGATCTCCGCGATCGATTGGGCCCCATGCCGCACCGACGACGCGAGGGCGGCAAAATCGTGCACCGCCCCGATCAGCACCACCCCCAACGCGATCCACAATAAACACGGCAGCCACCCGAACGTGACCGCCGCCAATATCGGCCCCGCGATAGGGCCCGCCGCCGCGATCGCCGAGAAATGCTGACCGAAAAGGTAGAACGGCTTCGCCGGGACGAAATCCTCACCGTCGTTCACCGCGACCGCCGGCGTCTCGCGCCCGTCGTCCAACTGGAACTGCCGCGTGATCCATCGCCCGTAAGCGAAATAGCCGAAAACGAGCCAAACCAGGAACAGGATCGCCAATAAGGTCAGCATATCTTTTGGGCGGAAGGCAAAAGGAGCGTAGTAAATTTACGACAGAAGCCTCGCCACCGCAAATATTTTGAACATCAGCTGACAGCTATTAGCTAATAGCTGTCAGCTTTTATTTAAATCACGCGGAATTGTTAAGATTGGCGATATGGAGAGATCGTTACAGGAAACTTATTCGCCGAAGAGCATCTGCTTCGGGTGCGGGCCGGCGAACGAGAAGGGCTTGCATATCAACAGCTTCCCGCAAGGCGATGAGGTAGTGGCCGAGTGGCGTGCGGAACCGCATCATCAGGCGTTCCCCGGAATGCTCAACGGCGGCATCATCGGCGCCCTGCTCGATTGCCATTCGAACTGGACCGCGACCCACTTTATGATGCAGCGCGACGGCAAGGACAAACCCGACTGCACCGTCACCGCCGACTTCCACGTTAAATTATTGCGCCCGACACCGGCTGACGAGGTCATACACCTGAAAGCGCACGTCGTCGACTCAAAAGAAGACCGAGCCACCGTCGAAGCCGAACTGATCGCCGGCGGAAAGGTCTGCGCAACTTGCAGAGGGACCTTCGTCGCGGTTAAGGAAGGGCATCCTGCTTATCATAGGTGGTAGTTTTCAGATTGCGCGGTTTGTCACGTACTTCGCAATCTGCTGGGCGAATTCGTCTTGAAGCCCCAGCCGTTCGAGCCAGGCGAGTTGTTCCCGCATCAGCAGCGGCAAATGCACCACATCCGATAGCGCGTAATCAACAAGTTCCTCCGTCCATACCCCATCCCATTTCTTCGTGAACTTCGCCCGCTGTGATTTGTCGAGATCGATGGCGAAGTAGCGGTAGAGGGTTTCGGCCAGGGAGGAGGATTGGTTTGCGCCGCGCGTAAGGACCTTCTCGGCGATCATCGTGTCGAAGACGTTCTCGACCCGGTGGCCGTTCTCTTTGAGGAACTCTAGGTCGAACTTGGCGTTGTGGAAGATCTTCGTGACGGCGGGATCGGCCAGGATCTCTCCGAAATGCCCCATCGCGACGCCCTCGCTCAGCGGCACGAGCACGTTGAATTCCCCGTCGGAGAATTGTATCGAGTAGAGCTTGCCGTATTTCGGCGAGAGCCCGGAGGTCTCCGTATCGCAGCCGAGAGCCTCGGCTGTTGCGAGCCGATCGTATGCGAGCGCAAACTCGCTTTCGGTCCTTGCGACGAACACATCCACGGCTTCCGATTGTAGATCAGCGAAAATGTTCTATCCTAATTGAGGGCCCACTCTCAGCGCCCTTTGTGTTCTCCGTGAAATCTTTGTGTCCTTTTTGTTCATAACTATACTGAGCACTCGGCCCGCGGAGATCACTGATGCAAACCAGAGTCCTATATGTCCACGACCCTCAACGAAATAGAAGTCCGCGTTCTGGGCAGCCTCGTCGAGAAGCAGCTCACGACACCCGAATATTACCCGCTCACGATGAACGCCCTCACCGCGGCGTGCAACCAGAAGAGCAATCGCGAGCCCGTGATGTCCCTTGGCGAGACGGAGATCCAGTCGGCGATCGACCGCCTGCGCGACCTTAATCTGGTCTATTTGTTCTACGGTTCCGGTAGTCGCACCGTGAAGTACAAGCACATGATCCCGAGCGTTTACGAGCTCGACCCCGCCGGGACGGCCGTGATGACGGTGCTGATGCTTCGCGGCCCGCAGACGATCGGGGAGATCCGCGATCGGACCGGAAGATTGTTCGACTTCCGCGACCTGAACGAGGTGCAAACGGCACTCGATGATCTGACGAAGCGGGACGAACCCCTGATCCTAAGACTCGAACGCCAGCCCGGGCAAAAAGAGGCCCGTTACGCTCACTTGCTGTCGGGTGAAATAGACTTGTCGAAGTTGGCCGTCCCCGCCGAGCGCACCGGCGGCTCGGCCTCCGCCTCCAGCGAGAGGATCGAAAAGCTCGAAGGCGAGGTTGAGCGTCTGAGTACGGAACTCGCCGAGTTCAAGGCCCAATTCGAAGAGTTCAAGAAGCAGTTCGATTAATGCCCGGCGAGGTGCCGGCTGAGGATCTCGGCAAGTGCGGGTTGCTCGACGGGTTTGTAAAGCACGTCGCAGCAGCCCGCTTTTTTAGCCTGGTCGAGGATGTCGCGATAGGCGGTGACCGCCACGATCGGGGTTTTGTCCAGGGCTTTCAGGCGCTTGATGAGCGTCGCCGTCGAGAGCCCGTCCAGCAGGGGCAGGCCGATATCCATCAGGATGAGGTCCGGCTCGTATTCCTCCGCCTTCTCGATCGCTTCGTAAGCCCCGGCCGCTTCGATCACCGAAACGCCGTGCTTCTCGATCATCAGACGCATCATCACTCGTGCGTCCTCGACGTCCTCAACCAGCAGTACCCGTTTTTGCATTGTTCCCACCCCCGGTTCGAAAAATGTTGGCAATGTTGATTTTAATTCGCTAACCCAAGTCAAGGCAAACTTTTGCGAAAAAAGAGCCGGGCCCCCATAAGGACCCGGCTCTTCATGCCCGATATTCTGCATAACGGCAGTTATCTGGATCTGCGGCGGACACCGATCTTCATCTGGACGAGTTCCTCCATCGTGACGTTGGGCTCCTCTGCACGAGCCTGGCGGATGAACTCCCCGTCGATCTTGAAGATGCGGGCCTTGACGATGTCCTCGGCGTCCATCTTGTCGAGCCCGGCGGCACGCAGTTCATTGAGGAACTCCGGCGTCACCTTGAAGATGCGGAACTTCACAAGCCCCTCGAAACCCTGGTCCGTAAAGCCCATGTCCTTCACCTGGCGGACGTATTCGGCATCCACCTTGAAGATACGAGCCTTCACGAGGTCTTCCATCCCAAGGTTCGGGAAGCCGGTCGCCTTCATTTCAGCCATGAATTTACCGTCGATCTTGAAGATCGCCGCCTTGAAAAGGTCGTTGACATCGAGGTCGCCGAAATTGGCGGATTTTAGGTCGTCGGCGAGGGCGGTCGTGACGTTCAGCGTGGTCGCGGCGAATAGCTTATCGAGCGGGCTGCCGTTCTCGCCTTTGGCAGCCGGCTTTTCGAAGTCGAACCCGCGGGCCTTCATCGCGTCGACGAAGTTCTTGTTCGCGGTGAAGGTGAACGTGCCGGAGCCTTTGCCGCTTGCAAATGTTCCCTGACATTCGATGATCCCCGCCTCGCGGACGAGCCGGAAGCTCACCGAGCCGCCCGATTCCGCCTGCTGGCGAGTGAGGCCCTCGAGTTCGGAATAGTTAAAGCTGGAACCGTGCTGGTTCTTTCCGCCGTTCTCCGACGTCCTACGAGTGAACGAAAGATAGATCTTGTTAGGGTCGTTGGCCTTTGCCTCGTCGTCACCGTCCGCTCTGTGCTTCGGCTCCTTCCATTCGCGGGTGTTGGCCGTCCACTCGCCCGTGAGATTCTGGGCAACAACGCCCGACGCCCCAACGATAAAGGCAATGATGATAAGTGTGAATAAATTGAATAGCGAAGTCTTTCGCATTTTCCGCTTCCTCCGGTATATGTATGAATTCTTTTTCGCCGCTAAATACGTGCGTTACGAAAGGGATACACCGGCCGGAAAGCGTTTATGACAGAAATATTTGTACGGCAGGCTATTAGCCTGCCGCGAGCCTTGCGAAAGCCTCGTCGGTGAACTTGAAATGCCGCTCCGTGTCGTCGCGATCGGCCCCGAGCTTTTCGTAAAACCCGATCGCCGGCATGTTCCACTCCAGCACCTGAAAATCGATGCGCTTGAATCCCCGCATCGAGCCGCGGCGTGCGATCTCTCGCAGAAACGCTTCACCTAATTTGCGCCCGCGGAATTCGGGATCGACGTAAAGGTCCTCGAGGTAGTACCCCTTTTGCCCGCGAAAACTTGCGTAATTCGGGTAGAAAAGAGCGTAGCCGGAAAACGCGTCGTCCTCCACAGCGACCAAGACCTCAACATGCGCCTGCGGGCCGAAGAGAGCATCCCGCAAGCCGTCATCGGTCGCTTCGAAATATTCCTCAAGTCCCTCGAACCTCGCGAAATCCCGCATCATACGGAGGATCTCTGGGACGTCAACTTCAACTGCTGAACGAATCTCCATGGGGTCAAAAATAAAACGGCCGTGCCCGATAAGTGAAACGGGCGCGGCCGGTCATGTTGGTTGAAACGCCTAAAGGCTAGTTATTTCGCCTTCTGGCGGGTGTCGAGACCTTCTGCGGGGCGATCTTCTGCTCCGTCTTGAGCGATTCGATCAAACCGAGTGCATCGGCCTTGTACTTGTGGTTGTCAGGCGCCGCCGAAGCGTACTTCTGGAGGTAGTTCGCACCTTCCTGAAGCTGCTCCTTATTGTTGTTGATGTACCCGGCATTGACGAGGCTCAAACCCAAACCAGCCATCGCATCGAGGTTTTCCGGCGATGACTCCAGAGCCTTGCGGTATTCGGCGATCGCGTTGTCGGCATCGCCCGTCACACGGTAAAGGTCACCGAGTATAAGTTTCGCCTGCTCCTTCTTCGCGGCGTCCGTTTCAGCAGCGATGTACTCCGGAATCACGGTCTTAGCGACCTCGATCTTGGATTCGTCGACCTGCTCGGTCTGTGCCATGAGGCGGAACGTATCGAAAAGGCCGCGCTGAGCCGTTGCGATCTGCTGCTCCTTCATCTTCGGATCGGAGATCTCACCGGCGGGAGCGTTCTTGAGAATGGTCAACGACTTGCTGTACATATCCGCCGATTCAGCAAGGTCCGCCTTCACTTTGCCGAAAGCCGCGACCTTCGCTGAAGCATCGGTATTCCTGACGTTCTGGTTGAAAAGGTCCACCGCGCGTTGACGAAGTGCTGCCCCCTTGTTGTTCATCAGAACAGGAGCGCTTCCCGCGTAGTTCGGGTTAGCGTTGATCCCTTCGGAGTACTTCGCGACAGCGATGTCGTAGTTCTTGGCCGTGAAAGCCGCGTTACCGTCCTTGAGGGCTGCTTCGATGATCTCGTTTTCCTTCAGGATCTTCGCGTTCTTGGCTTCGACCTCGGCTTTCTGCTTTTCGTATTCGGCCTGGGCCTTCTTCTGGTCTGCGGTCAACTCACCACCGCCGCTGCCGGCCTGCGCCATCGCCTGACGGACCTCATCGACCGTCAAACGCCGGCCGTCACCCGGCTCAAGCGTCAGCTTGAGTTTGTCCATGCCGGGTTTCACGCCAGGCTGATAGGTCGGGGACGCTCCCGGAGCACTCACCGAAAGTACGTACTCCGCTCCCAGGGTCAGGCCAGCAAAGCTGAATTGGCCTTTCTTGTCCGTCTTGGCGGCCGGCCCGGAAGCTTTGATATCCGTGCGGAATGCCTCGACCATCGCTCCCTCCACCGGAGCAACAGAGCCGTCCGCCTTCTTCATTTCAATGACGCCGCCCACGGGTGCCGTCTGCGCGAACACGCCCGTAGAGGCGGACAACACAGCCGCGATTACGAAAATCGATAAAATACTGAATTTTTTGATCATTAGGATCCTCCGATAACCTTCCAGAAGCCGGAAGCGCCCGTAGGATGCAGGTTCTGGAACAAGGGTTTATAGCTATCGCAATTTTACCGCAAAGCGGCCGGAAATGTTAGCCGGTAAGGCTGTTAAGCGGCGCTGTGCTATTCTCGGATTTCGCGGGCCTCAGGTCCGTGTTTGCCGATGATGGAGAGAATCTACAATTTCAGTGCGGGACCGGCTGTGATGCCGGACACCGTCCTCGAGCGTGCCCGCGACGAGATCATGTCGCTCGGCGGCATCGGGATGAGCGTGATGGAGATCAGCCACCGCTCGAAACACTTCGAACGCGTGCTGCACGCCGCGGAGCAGGGCATCCGTGATCTCCTCGCCGTCCCGCAGAACTACCGGATCCTTTTCCTCCAGGGTGGCGCCACACTGCAATTTGAGATGGTGCCGATGAACTTTCTCACCGACGGGAAGTGTGCCGAATACGTCGTGACCGGCGCCTGGGGCGAGAAAGCACTAAACGAGGCGAAACGCTGCGGCGACGCTAAACAAGTCTTTTCCACGCTCGAAAGCGGCTACAAGTCGATCCCCTCGCAGGAGGAACTCAATTTCTCGCCCGACGCCGCATATATCCACTACACGTCGAACGAAACGATCCACGGCGTGGAGTTCAAATACGATCTCGACGGCCACGGCGTGCCCGTCGTGTGCGACGCCTGCTCGAACATCCTCTCCAAGCGGATCGACGTCGAAAAATACGCCATCATTTACGCCGGCGCTCAGAAGAACATCGGCCCTAGCGGGGTGACGGTCGTCATCATCCGCGATGACATGCTGGAACGCGTGCCTGCGAATCAGTTCCCGATGCTCGACTACCGTGCGATCGCCAAGAACGACTCGATGCTCAACACGCCAAACACCTGGGGCATCTACATGGTCTCGCTCGTGTGCGATTGGCTGAAAGATCAGGGTGGGCTCGACGCGATGAAGGCAAAAAACGAAGCGAAGGCGGCGATCCTCTACAACGCGATCGATTCGAGTGACGGCTTTTACCGCGGCCACGCGGAACGTGCTGCACGCTCTGAAATGAACGTCACTTTCCGGCTGCCGTCCGAAGACTTCGAGAAACGATTCTGCGAGGAAGCGACCGCCCTCGGGATGGATGGACTCGCGGGGCACCGCTCGGTGGGCGGGATCCGCGCTTCGATCTACAACGCGTTCCCGAGGGAAGGGGTCGAAAGGTTGGTGGGGTTCATGTCCGACTTCGCCGACCGCAACGGCTGAACGACCGTCGCGAGAGCTTCGATAAGTTCGCCTTCTTCAGAAGGATCGACAGTGCGGAGGTCCATCACGACCCGGTCGTCCAGGATCCTTGCGATCACCGGAGGATCATTCTCCCTTAATCTCGATTCGATCAGTTCCGCCGTCGCCTCTTCGGCTTCGATAGCGATGAGCGCCGTGCCGGGCTTGAAATCGGGCGCCGAACCACCGCCAATCACCGATTCCCCCTCGACGATCTCCAACCGCAGGCCATCACCGACCTTAGTCGAAGCCCGTTCAACGAATGCACCCGCTCGCGCCCTGATCTCCGCCTCGCTTGCCGCGAGCATTCGGAGCGTCGGGATCTCCTCGAAATGCTTACCCCTCAAATACGATCGAAGCGTAGCTTCGATCGCTGCGTATACGATCTTGTCGACACGCAGCGCTCGGTAAAGCGGATGGCGTCTTATCTTTTCGACAAGCTCCGCTTTCCCCGCAATGATCCCCGCCTGCGGCCCGCCGAGAAGTTTGTCCCCGCTGAAGGAGACAAGATCGGCACCATCCCTTAACGAATCGGCAATGAGCGGCTCGCCCGTGAGACCGAATCCCGAAAGATCCGTCATCGCCCCCGACCCGGCATCTTCGAAAAGGATCACGTCGGAGCGATGTGCAAGGTCGGCGAGATCCGCCAACTGCGGCGACTCAGTGAACCCGACGACGCGATAGTTAGAAGGATGCACGCGAAGTATCACCGCGGTCGCGGGGGAAAGTGCGGTCTCGTAATCGCGCAGCTTGGTGCGGTTCGTCGTGCCGACCTCGCGCATCGTCGCGCCCGACTGCGCCAGCACATCGGGCACGCGAAAATCTCCGCCGATCTCGACCAGCTCACCGCGCGATACGATCACCTCCCGCCCGCTCGCGAAAACGGTCAATGCGAGAAACGCGGCGGCCGCGCAATTGTTCACGATCACCGCAGCCTCGGCGCCGGTCAGGTCGCAGATCATGCGCTCGGCCCCGGCTCCTCGCCGGCCGCGTTTGCCGGTGTCCAGATCATATTCGAGCGTGCAATAACCTGCGGCCTCAGCGACAGCTCGGCGAACAATTTCAGAAAGCGGTGATCGCCCGAGATTCGTGTGCACTATAACGCCGGTTGCATTTATCACACGCACGATGCCCTCGCGGTCACGCGAACGGAAAAGTTCCGCCATCTTCAATACCGCTTCCTCAAGGGCGGCCTCTTTGCTCGTCACGCGTTCAGCCACCTTCGCGTTATCGAGTATCGCTTTTCGCAGAAGTTCACACGCTTCGCGCGCGAGCAACAAGGCCCGCGCCTGACCGGCCGCTCTAGCGATCTCCGCCGCTTCCGGCGTGCGCAGCAATTCATCGACGGAGGGAAGCGATCTTAACCGGTTCGTTCGGGCGTCTTCGGCGGGTTCGGGCATAGGCAGATTCTACTCAATTTTGCGCCGATTTGTGGAAAGCAAACCGTATCCGCAATTTCAATTATGTAGGCGTATTTGCCGCCATACCCTTCCCCACGCGAACATCTCGCATCATCCATATGGCCGGACCGAACAAACTCTACAGGCAAACCCCGACACGCATCGAACAAACAGCAGGCGTCGATCAGCAGCTCAACCGGCTCGAGGACGACATACGGAAGCTCAAGATCGATTTCGACATCTTCTTCAACGGCTCCACGAAACGGCCGCCGCTCGAAGCTCGTGCGCGGCTCGAATCGCAGATCAAGCGGATGTCCGACAACCGCCAACTGACCTTCTCACAGCGTTACCAATTGAACACGCTGATATCGAGATACACGTCGTACCGGGAACTATGGCGAAGAACACTCCGGGCCCGCGGGGACGAGCTGACGTAAATGAACATAAAAAGGCCGCTCTGCAGAGCGGCCTTTTCGGTCTGGGATTTCTGTCAGTTGAGCACTTGGCGTGCATTAATTCACGGCGGCGTACGCGGCGACTTTCTTAACGTTCTCGGCTTGGGGGCCTTTGGGTCCGTTGGTCACCTCGAATTCCACCTCTTGCCCCTGCAAAAGGGTTTTATATCCTTCCCCGGTGATCGCACTGTAATGCACGAAAATGTCCTGTTGGCCGGGCTGTTCTATGAAGCCGTAGCCCTTGGCATTGTTGAACCACTTCACCATACCAACTGTCTTGCTCATGTTTTTCCTGTATCCTCCAGCAAACTACAAAATAGAGTTAAGTTTCGATCAATCTGACCTGCAGGTCATCGTGCGGATGTCTCCGGAACGTTCCGCCTTAGCGGCTCGCACCGGCAGTGGGATCATTGCAGGAAACCTGACGTTTCCAAACGAACAACAAATCTTAAACTTCAAGATTGTATGTGGACGGCTTGTGTGTTGTTGGTAGATTGACGAGAGTGAATTTACTTCGATTTAACTACGCTGTCAAGACCTTTTTATTATTGAACGAAAGATAAATAAAAATCTTTGATGTATTGATTAAGGCTTTCTATTGAGTGTTGAATATGTACCAGCGGCCCGCATGGGTAAGCGCACGCAAGAATTTTGCTAGACTACGCAGTATGTCATCCGAATACGGACAAGGTGCTCCGCTCTCTTACAACAAGTATCTTAAAGTCCCGGAGCTGATACAGCTTCAGCAGCCGCTCTCCGATCCGCAGAGCCACGATGAGTTGCTTTTCATCATCATCCACCAGACGTACGAGCTCTGGTTCAAGCAGATCCTGCACGAGCTGGACGCGACGATCAAATGGCTCGACGAGGGCCGGATGTTCCGCGCCAATCATTCATTACGTGCGGTCGTCGGGATCGAAAAGGTCCTCGTCACGCAGATCCACCTCCTCGAAACGATGGCGCAGATCGGCTTTCTCGAATTCCGCGACAAGCTGAACCCCGCGAGCGGCTTCCAGTCGATGCAGTTCCGCGAGTTGGAATTCGTCTCCGGTGCGAAAGATGAAAAGATCCTGAGTTCGTTCAAAAACGACGAGTTCGCAACAAAGCGGCTTCGCGAAAGACTGGATTCGCCGAGCCTCGCCGACGCCTTCTGGAGCCTGATCGGCCGGAGGAACAAACTTGCTTCCAGCACCCACGACGAACGCGTCGCGGCGATCGTCGAGATCCTCACGCACCCCGAAAAATACCCCGAGCTCTTCCACATGCAGGACCTGCTGATCGAGCACGACGAGAATGTTTCGCTGTGGCGGTACCATCACGTCCTGATGGTCGAACGGATGCTCGGGATGAAACCCGGCACGGGCGGCTCGGCCGGCGTGGGCTATCTGATGTCCACGATCACGAAAAGATTCTTCCCCGAGATCTGGGAAGCAAGAACGCATCTGAAGATAGAGAACATCCAGCAATGAAGACCCGAACCCTCACGGCTTTACTTTTCGTCCTCCTCACAACCATCGTAGCCGTCGCGCAGGACCCCGATCAGGTCCGCGTGACGATACTGCATCTCAACGACACGTACCAGTTCACGCCGGTCGACGGCGGTAAGCGCGGCGGCCTCGCCCGCGTCATGACGATCAAGAAGGACGTGTTGAAAGAGAACCCGAACACGATCATGACGCTCGGCGGCGACACTGTCTCCCCGTCGGTCGAGACGCGCACTTATCGCGGTGCTCAGATGATCGACGCGTGGAACGCCGTCGAGCTCGATTACTCGGTCTTCGGCAATCACGAATTCGACATTAAGACCGACGAATTGCTCGCGCGGATGAAGGAATCGAAATTCACCTGGCTCGGAGCGAACGTGATCGATTCGAAGACCGGCAAGACTTTCGCCGGTACCCCGCAGTTCGTCATCCGTTCGATCGGCGGTGTGAAGATCGGGATCATCGGACTGCTATTGCCGGAAACGAAAGAAACCTCGTCGATGGAAGCGGGCCTGAACGTTACGGACTTTTGCGAAACCGCTAAACGCCTCGTCCCCGAGATGCGAGCACTCGGCGCGAACACCGTCATCGGGCTCACGCACCTCTTCATGGCGCAGGATAAGAAGCTCGCGGGATGTGCCAACTTCGATCTGATACTCGGCGGGCACGAGCACACGCTATTGCAGTCCTCAGCCAGCGGAACGCCCATCTTCAAGATGACCGCCGACGCCCGCGAGGTCGGCCGCTTCGACCTTTACATCGACAAGAAGACCGGCAAGCTCGCGAGCATGGACTGGCAGGTGATCCCGGTCGACGACCGCATCGCCGAAGCACCGGAGTTTGCTCCCGTCGTCGCCAAATACAAAGACCTCCTCGATAAGCTGGCGGTAAAGGTCGGAGCGACCGCGACGGAACTCGATGCACTCTCGCTCTCGTCCCGCACGAAGGAAACGAACGTCGGGAACTTCATCGCGGACTCGTATCGCGAAGCGGTCGGTGCGGAAATCGGTTTCGTCAACGGCGGCTCCATCCGCGCGGACCTCACTTACAATCCAGGCCCGCTCACGATGCGCGACGTGCTGTCGATACTTCCCTTCAACAACCCGATCGTGAAGGTGGAGGTCACAGGCAAAACGCTGATGGAGATCCTCGAGCACGGCGTCGCCCGCAGCCGCGAAGATAACGAACCCGGCCGCTTTCCCCAGGTCTCCGGCCTTAAGTTCACCTTCGACGCGAGCAAACTACCCGGCCAGCGCATCACGCAGGCATCGGTCAACGGCAAACCCGTTGATCCGAAATCAACCTACTCCATCGCAACGTCCGACTTCCTCGTCTCCCGAGGCGGCGACGGCTACACGATGTTCAAGGACGGGAAAATTCTGTTGGCTGCAGACAAAGCACCTAAAGACTCCGAAGTCTTCGAAAAAGCGATCCGCAACGCCCCCAACGCCACGATCGCCCCGAAGGTTGAAGGCAGGATCACTCGGATCAACTGACCCTCTAATAAAGTCGCCAACGGCGACAAATATTAAAGCCTAGGGTGGAGCCGCTTGGGCGAAACCCTAGGTCAGAACGGCGATCACGTACCGCTCGCTGAAGGCGAGCAACATCCCCGGCTGATGATTCGTCGCCTACAGCGACGGAACCCTTCTGGCACCCCGACCTAGGGTTCCACTCGCTTCGCTCGCTCCACCCTAGGCTTTATTATCTGTCGCCGTTGGCGACTCAAACTTTATTTGCCCTCATTCCCCAGCCTGTCCACCGCCTTCACCACAAAACTGTCGATCTTTCTGTTGGCTGATAATGAGATAGATGTTTCGCTTGCGGGCTGAACTGAATATGTCCACCCGTTCGCATCTTTCGCGTAAACGACGTACCAAAACGCCCCCGAAACCTTCGGCCATGACGCACGCACGAAATTCGCATCGTGCTTAACCATCACCTTCGGCGAACGTAGTTTCGCGGCCTTCATCCACGGCGACGCAGGAATGATCGCATCTCGCGTATAAACCTCATCGCGCAGTTTTCCCTGTATCCCGCCCATGTCGTTCCGCAACGATTTGAAGCTAAAATGTATCCCACCGCGCGTTAGCGGATCTTGTCGCGTAAGGGCGATCTGCGAGACGATCTCGCCCGCTCCGTACTCGGGCCTGTCGATCCTATACGTTGCGAGCCCCGGCCAGATGTGGCGGCGGTTCGTGTTCTGCTCCTTCCACCACGACAGCAGCACCGGGAAGCTCTGGCCGACTCGTTTCGTCTCCCAGTAAAGTTGCGGAGCGAGGTAATCGACCGTGCCGTCCTGCAGCCATTTTTTCGAGTCGGCGTAAAGCTCCGCGTAGGCGTTGAACCCCGTGATTTGCCGCTCCGGCATCGGCTGCCATATCCCGAACGGAGATATCCCGTACATCACCTGCGGCTTGATCCGCTTCACTTCACGCCCGACCGCTTCGATGAACTTGTTCACCTGCCACCGCCGCCACTCCGAACGATCCAACTTGCCGCCGCCCTTCTTGTACTTCTCCCAATTCGCCGCGTCAGGGAAATCGATCTTGTTTCCGTTAGCGTCCTGCTCCGCGTAGGGGTAGAAGTAATCGTCGAAATGCACGCCGTCGATGTCGTAACGCCGCACGACATCGGCTATCACCTTCAGGCTGTGCTCCTGCGCAGCGGGCTCGGTTGGGTCCAGCCACATGTAGCGGCCGTATTGTCGGACCATGTTCGGGAAACGCTTCGAAACATGATCTCCGGAAATCGTCTTCGCCGAAGGGTGATAGGCGCGATACGGGTTGAACCATGCGTGCACGAGGATGCCGCGCTTGTGAGCTTCTTCGACGAGGAACGCCAGCGAGTCGAACGCCTGCCCCTTGCCCATCTGTCCGGTGAGGTACTCCGACCACGGCTCCAGCTTAGATTCGTAAACCGCGTCCGCCGCCGGCCGCACCTGAAAGATAAGCGCGTTCAGCCGCAGCCGCCTCGCCAGGTCCACCGAAGCCGTCAGCTCCGCCTTTTGCTCCTCGACCGAGAGGCCCTGTTTCGTCGGGAAATCGATATTCGCCACCGTCGCGATCCAAGCCGCGCGGAACTCACGCTCCACCTTCGGGAGCGGTTGGGCCACGGCTTCGATGGCAAGCAGTAGAAGTATCGAGATCGATAAGAAAACTAACTTCGGCGACCGTTGTTCGTTCATTTGGCGATAACGTAGTTGAGTATGTATTTGCGCAGGCTCGGGCGGTTTTCCTTCCAGTAGGCGCGGTGGTCCGCGGCGATCCCCTCGTCCGCTTCCGAAAGCAGGATGAACGATTCGAGCACCCCATCACCCTCCATCTTCTGAAGCGTCTTCAGGTCCGCGTCCTCGATCTTCTTGTCGGCTGCGGTGCGAAGGGCACTGCGTATCGCCTCGGCTTCCTCCTTGAGGGAGTGCCGGTATGTTTTCTCAGCCGGGAAGGTTTTCGCGAATTTCGTCTTGCGCCATTCGGCACGCACGGTCAGGTAGGCGTTCCACGCGAGCGCTGGGCCCGCTTCCGCCTTTTCGTCGGGCGTCGCATTTGCTTCAGGAAACTTGATCTTCGGATGGCCGAGTTTCGCTCCCGTTGCACCCGCCCATTGCGAGATGCCGCGCGACGACATGCCGCCGTAGGGCTCTGTGATGTACGCCTCGACGTAGCGGTCGCGGGCGTCGTCGTATTTCTTCTGCCGCATCAGGGGCGTCCCGCTGTAACGGTATGCGGTCTCGCGTTCCGGATCGATCGCGATCGCTTTCTGGTAATACTTCTCCGCGTTCACCCAATCCTGTTTCCCGACATAAGAGTCGCCCGCGTGCAGGGCCGCCTCGTAGAGTTTCGGGTCGAGTGCCAGCGCCTTGTCGTAATGCACGATCGCCTCGTCGTAGTTCGACCGCGCGAAGTGCCCTTCCGCCTGGTTCAATGCTTCTTCGGCCGGAGAGAGCTTACGCGTCGTAGCGGCTCCGGCCGCCGGTGCCCCGCCGAGCAATTGGATCAGCGAATCGAGCATCGGCTCGTTCATCCCGAGTTTTTTCGCGGTCTGCAATTGCTCGAGCGCTGCTGCCGAGAGCTTCTTCGCCTCGTTCTGGTCCGTCGTCTGCTTTGATTTCGCAACGAGCGACCAGCCGTACATGAACCGCAGGTCCGGGTCTTCCGGCATCGCCTTCACGACCTTCTCCAGATAGGGCACGGCTTCTGCGTAGTTTTCGGCCTTGAAGAGGATCAACCCCTTCGCGAGGGCCTCCTGCACTTCGGCCTCCGTCTGGGCGGGTGCAGCGGTTGCGGCGAAAAATGCGATGGAGAGGAGGAAGGCGAACTTCAGCCCTTTTGGGACGACGATGCGTAGGATGTTCATAGGTGACGTGATTCTATATCGGAAATCACACGAAAGTCGAAAACACCTCGTTCGAGAAGAGCATCCCCCGCCGCGTAAGCCTCAGCCTCCCATCATTCAGCTCGAGAAGCCCGTTCCCGAGCATCTCTTCGGCCTGGGCTAAAATGTCTGCTCCGAACCGCGAGAGGTGCTCAGCCGGGTCGATCCCATCGTTCAATCTGAGCCCGAGGAAGGCGGCCTCGGACGCCGCGTCGATGCGTTCGCGATAGGTTTCCGCCGTGCCCGACTGCTCGATAAGATTTACGTACTTCAACGTGTCCCGCTCGTTCGCGTAACGCTCGACCCCATCGAACGAATGCGCCGAGACGCCGAAACCATAAACCGGTTCGAGCCGCCAGTATTTCGTGTTGTGCCGCGACTCGAAACCCGGCAGCGAGAAATTGGAGATCTCGTATTGTTGATAACCCGCCGCGGCCAGCGTATCGATCATCGTCTCGTACATCTCCGCCGCATGTTCCTCATCCGGAATCGGCCGCCGCCCGGACTGCAGCTGCGTGGCGAGCGGCGTCCCTTCGTGCACTTCCAGGAGGTAAAGCGAAAGGTGCTCGGGGCGCATCGCGACAGCCTCATCCAAATTCCGCCGCCAGTCGTCCAACGTCTGCCCGGGCAGCCCGGCGATCAGGTCGAAGCTGACGTTATCGAACCCCGCCTCACGCAGCAGCCGAAACGTCTCCCTCGCGTCGTTCGCGTCATGCCCGCGAGCCAGCAGTTTCAGGTCCCGCTCGTTGAACGTCTGCACCCCGAAGCTCGCGCGGTTCACGCCCAGCGATCGATAAGCTCCCAAGGAATCCGCCGTCACCGTGGCCGGGTTCATCTCCATCGTGACTTCGGCATCCTCAGCTACGTCAAAAACATCCCTCACTGAACCGAGGATGCGCGCAACCTGCGCCGCCTCCAACAAAGACGGCGTCCCCCCTCCGAAATACACAGTGTCGACGTCCGGGACCGCAGGCATCCTGCCTGCGAAAGAACCGATCTCCCGGCACAGCGCATCCACATACCTCTCCACCGCCCCGCTGTCCCGATAGACATCCGTCGCGAAGTCGCAGTAAGAGCACCTCGATTTGCAGAAGGGAATATGTATGTAACCGCCCGCGGCCATGAAGTTAAGATGAAATTATCGAGCGCCCCGCGCAAAAGAAAAAAGCTGACAGCTGTAAGCTATCAGCTGGCAGCTGTTCTCTAAAATAAGCCTAAGCGTAAAGGGCCTTCTCAAGCGACGATTCCCAGTAGCCTTCAAGTTCCGACACCGGCGACGCGATGACCTGTTCGCCGTCGATCGAGACCTTCAGCACGTCGTCCTCGACGCGCCCGATCACCTCGAACGGGCAATCACCCGCGATCTCGCGGACCTTATCCAGGTTCTCCGCAGCGAAGCTGATCACGATGCGCGACGGCGATTCGCCGAACAGCACCGCCTCACGCGAGAGGCCGTTTGCGGCGAGTTCGATCGTCGCTCCCGAAGCCTCGTGATTGAGCGAAGAGAAGCAGCACTCCGCGATCGCGACGGCGAGGCCTCCCTCTGAGCAATCATGCGCTGAGCTAAGCAGCATCTCGTCCGCGAGTCTCAGCATCGCGTGTTGCACCTTCAGCTCTAGGCCGAGGTCGAGCGATGGGACGCGGCCGTTCGCGATGATGTCGTCCGTCGAGATCCCGGCGATCGTCTGCGCGTATTCGCTCACGCTCAGGTCGTCGCTCGTCACACCCAATAGCGCGATCACGTCGCCTTCGTTCTTGAACGAATTCGTGACGATCTTCCGCGTGTCGTCGAGCAGCCCGACCATCCCGATCGTCGGGGTCGGCAGGATGCCGCGGCCCTCAGTCTCGTTGTAGAACGACACGTTCCCCGAGACCACCGGCGTCCCGAACGCCTCGCATGCTTCCTTCATCCCATCGATCACGTCCGAGAACGATTGCATCACTTCCGGCCGCTCCGGCGAAGCAAAATTCAAACAGTTCGTAACAGCTATCGGCTTCGCACCCACGCACGCGACGTTGCGTGCCGCCTCGGCGACCGCGAGCTTCGCTCCTTCCTTCGCGTCGACCGCAACGAACCGGCCCGGCCCGTCCAGACACATCGCGATAGCCCGCCGCGTCTCCTTCACCCGGATCACCGCGGCGTCAGCCCCAGGGAGCACTGCCGTGTTCGTCCGCACCATCGAATCGTACTGCTCGTAAACCCAGTGCTTCGAGCAGATGTTCGGTGAGGCAAGAAGCTCTTTCAGAGCTTGTTCAAGGTTAAAGGTTCCAAGTTCAAGGTTTATCGACTTTGAACCTTGAACATTGAACTTTGAACCGCCTCCGGACATCGGACGCGAGTATTTCGGCGCTTCATCCGTCAGCGCCTGCACGGGCAGGTCCGCTTTCAGTTCGCCGTTGTGCATGATGCGCAGTCGGTCACCCTCGATCACCTTCCCGATCACCGCAGCGTCAAGGTCCCACTTGTTGAAGATCTCGACGAGTTCCTTCTCGCGTCCGCGCCGTGCGACGATCAGCATCCGCTCCTGCGATTCCGAAAGCAGCATCTCGTACGCGGTCATCCCCGTCTCGCGTTGCGGCACGAGCGTGAGATCGAGCTCCAACCCCGTGCCCGCGCGTGCGGCCATCTCGACGGACGAAGAAGTCAGCCCCGCCGCTCCCATGTCCTGGATTCCCGCGATCGCGCCGCTGCGCATCGCCTCAAGACAGGCTTCGAGAAGGAGTTTTTCGAGGAAAGGATCGCCGACCTGAACGGTGGGCCTCTTTTCGAGTGCGGCGTCGTCGAACTCCGCCGACGCCATCGTCGCACCGTGGATACCGTCGCGGCCCGTTTTCGCTCCGACGTAAAGCACCGGGTTCCCGACGCCTTCCGCCTTCCCGAAGAAGATCTGATCCTTACGCACGATCCCGAGCGCAAATGCATTCACCAGCGGATTGAGGCTGTAGGATTCGTCGAAGACGACTTCCCCGCCGACCGTCGGCACCCCGAACGCATTGCCGTAATGCCCGATCCCCTCTACGCAGCCCTTCAGGATCGCCCTGTTGCGTGCCCCGTGCTTCTCGTCATCCAGCGGCCCGAAGCGAAGCGAGTTCATCGCCGCTATCGGCCTCGCCCCCATCGTGAAC
>JAEZJR010000072.1 GCA_023415725.1 Acidobacteriota bacterium | reverse complement strand
CCAGGAGAATTTATGAGATCCAAGTTAATGGCGGTTTTCTTTACGCTGCTGTTCGCCGCAGCCGTGTTCGGGCAGGACAGTGCCACCGTGACCGGCACGATCAGCGACACGGTCGGCGGCGTGCTCGCCGGAGCTTCCGTCAACGCCAAGTCGCTCGAGACCGGCGCCGAGCGCACGGCCGTCACCAACGGCGAGGGGCATTTCTCGCTCCCGCAGCTAAAGCCGGGCCGCTACAAGATCGTCGTCAAGCATGACGGATTCCGCACCGCGGCGATCGACAACGTCGAGCTGGGCGTCGGGCAGAACCGCACGCTCGACCTCAAGCTTGAGGCAGGCGAAGTTTCCGCCGTCGTCGATATCATGTCCGACGACGTGATCCCCGCCGCGATCGAGCAGGGCTCGAACCGCCTCGGCGCTAACATCTCCGCCCGAGAGGTCGAGCGGCTCCCCGTCAACGGCCGCAATTATTCGCAGCTCTACCTTAACGCCCCCGGCGCCACGAACACCGGCACCGGCAACTTCGGCGACCTCCGCTTCAACGGCCGCGCGAACCAGCAAAACCAGACGAAGCTCGACGGCATCGAGGCGACGGCGATCTTCGACGCATCGCCCGGCTACGTCACCGTGCAGGGCTCACAGTTCCGCCTGCAGACGTCGATCGAGAACATCCAGGAGTTCCGCGTCGATTCGTCCAACTACCCGGCTGAGTACGGCACCGGCACCGGTGGCCAGATCAACGTGATCGGCAAGAGCGGCGGCAATCAGTTCCGCGGCAGCGCGTTTTACTACGTCCGCAACGACGCGTTCGACGCCCGCAACTTCTTCGACGGGGCCGAAAAATCGCCGCTTCGCCTTAACCAGTTCGGCGGCAGCCTCGGCGGCCCGATCGTGAAGAACAAGCTGTTCTTCTTCGGCTCATACGAGGGGCTTCGCCAGCGTGCCGGATTCAACATCATCGAATCGACGCTCTCCGGCAGCGCCCGCGATTTCATCAATTTCTTCGGCACCGCCGACCCGCGCGGCGAGGCCGCACGAGCCGCTCTCAACATCCCGCTCGCCGACGCGAACGCCGCCGCCGGCCGCATCGCGAACCTTCGTGCGACGGGCCTCGTCAACGCGTTCCCGGTCGGCACCGGACCGCAGTTCAGCATCGGCAGCGTGACCAACGCCGCGCAGGTGCTGCAGGTGAACCGCAGTGCCGAGCTCGACGAGGACGCTTACAGCTTCCGCGTCGATTACAAGATCAGTGACCGCTTCAGCCTTTACGGCCGCTATCAGCGCAACAAGGGCTCGCTGCTCTCGCCCGACGGCACCAGTGGCCGCTTCATCCTCGCCGAACAGAATCCCGACAACTTCGTCACCACGCTCAACCAGGTTTACGGCACGAGCGTCACCAACGAAACGAAGTTCGGCTTCAACCGGGCTCCTACCGACCTCTCGACCGTCGTCCCCGCCGTATCGGGCTTGAACGGCGTCGACCTTTCGCTAACCTCGCTCCGCCTCACGGGGAACATCGTCAGCGCCGGCGTCAACGGCGGTGCGGCGACCGGTTTCACCGAACCCGGCGGCCTCACGCGGCAATCTTCCGCCGGTAACGGCCGAGCCCAACCGATCCGCCCGATGTCCCTCTCGTTCATCGATAACCTGACCTGGACGAAAGGCAACCACACGTTCAAGTTCGGCGGTGAGTACCGCCGCCTCTATGTCGACTTCGACCAGCTGGGCGGCATCACTTACAGCTACGGGAATCTCACGGATTTCCTTCTCAACCGCAACCTCACCGCGGCCTTCATCGGCGACCTCTCGCTGCCCGGCAACTTCTCCGTCGCGACCGACCCGATCACCACGATCGAACGCCCGCTCGACGGCCTAAGCCAGGGCCGCCAGTATTACGCGATCGGCTATGCGCAGGATGAATGGCGGATCCGCCCGAACGTGGTCCTGAACTTCGGGCTGCGTTACGAGTACTACTCCGTCAATCAGGAGAAGAACGATCGCGCGGTCGTCTTCGACGCCGCGACCGGTAAGCTCCTCCCGTCCGGTACGCCGCTTTACAAGAGCAGCAAGAATAACTGGGGCCCGCGCCTCGGCTTCACGTGGTCGCCCGAGTTCCTCGGCGGCAAAACGGTCATCCGCGCCGGCGGCGGCCTCTATTACGGCCCCGGCCAGTACGAAGACCTCATCCAGCCGATCGAGAGCAACGTTTACCGCTCAAGCACCTCCATCGCCGGCGGGCTCACGACCTCTACGAGCAATACCGTCTCCACCATCGGCGGCATCCAGACGCGCTTCACCCCGCGTGCCTACGATGTGAACGGCTACCGCGTGCCCGAGCGCGTCGGCCAGTACGGCATCTCCGTCCAGCATGAGCTGCCGGGCAACACCGTCCTCACCGTCGGCTACGTCGGCTCACAGGGCCGCAACCTCTTCCTTCGCAGCATCACGAATCGCATCCTTCCTGGTTCGGCTATCATCGGCCCGGGCGATGCACTGCCGACTGGCGTCGGCGTGGTCAACCGCTGTACCGCGGCCGTGGTCAACGGCCAGTGCACGGGGAACATCTCCGCGGTCACGACGATACGCGAGTTCGACGTCGTCGGCCGACAGCTCGTGAACGGGCAGATCGTCGACAACCCGCTGGCGGTGCTCCAGCCGTTCGGCGAGATCGACTACAAGACCAGCGGCGGCCGCGACCGCTACGACGGGCTACAGGTGATGCTCAACCGACGCTTCACCGCCGGGCTGACCATCAACGCCCAATACCAGCTCGCGAAATCCTACGGCAACACGCAGGGCTCCAACGAAGCGACCACCGCGCAGGACCCGTACAGCTTCGCGGGCGAGTTCGGCCCGAACACGTTCGACATTCGTCACAGCGCAAACGTCACCGCTCTCTACGAGCTGCCCTTCGGTAAGGGACGCCGCTGGGATATGGACGGCGTTGCTGACTTCTTCCTCGGCGGATGGCAGGTCGGCGGGGTGTACAACGGCCGCTCAGGCTCGCCGCTGACGGTGCTGATCTCGCGGCCCGACCTCGTCGCCGTTTGCCGGAGCGCGACCTGTGCTTTGGGTTCATCGACGGTGAACAACGGCTTCGTCACCTCGCTCCCGAGCGGTGCCTTGCCCGCGGGCTTCGTCGCCGTGCAGAACACGCCCGGCGGCAACGCCTCGCGCAACACGCGGCGACCCGACTTGGTACCCGGCGTCGATCCCTACATCTTCGGTGAGGACGGCCTGCGGTACCTCAACCCCGCGGCGTTCGCGATGCCTGCACCCGGAACCTACGGCAATCTTCCGCGGAACTTCCTAAAGGGGCCGGTGTTCCACCAGTTCGACCTGACGCTGCAGAAGCGGTTCAAGATCAACGAGCGGATGAACTTCGAATTCCGGTCGGAGATCTACAACCTCTTCAACCGGGCGAACTTCGCCAACCCGCCGGCGTCGCTCGGTAACTTCCTCAGCACCAACGCGTCGTCGCAGCAGCCGGGCACGCCCTACAGCGTCGCCAACTCCGGCAACTTCGGCGTGATCAACGGGACCGTCGGCCGCACCGTCGGCCTCGGCACCAACCGCCAGATCCAATTCGCCGCCAGGCTGAATTTCTAGATACCAGCAAGAACGAGCAAGGGAAGTAAAAAGAGCGGGCCCGGAATTTCCGGGCCCGCTATTGCTGTCAGAACCGCCCCAAGTATGGGGCGGGTTCGCGTAGCGAGTCGTCAGCCCTGAGATCAATTCGTCCACGGATGCACCCCGAGAAAGACCGATGCCTTTCCGTGTTTCCTATTCCGTGTCTTCCGTGCATTCCGTGGTTCAGATCTATTCTTCCTATTCTTTTTGTTCTGTGGTTACAACCATTAACCACAGAACAAGAAGAATAAGACGAAGAAAATGAACGAATCACGATTCATGGGTTCATTCTCAGCGGCCCTCTGCGCCTTCTCTTTTTGTAAAGATCTAAACACAAAGAGCACAAAGAGAAGACACAAAGAGCGCGGAGGCACCTGTTAAAGAAACCGACAGCCCGATCTATTTCAGAATACTCAGATACGCCTTCCACGGCCCCACCGCGTCTTCATACTTTTTCGCCATGATGGTCGCGATCTGGCGGATGTGCGTGAGGTCGTGCACCACCCATGTCGCGAGCAGCTGCCCCAAACTGACCTCGCCGAATTCAGGATGCACGCCGCGCAGTTCCAACTGCTCGTCCGTCAGATCCCAGCCGCGCACGGTCGCGAGGCGATCGCGCCGCACCTCCTGGAACTCGTCCAGCAGCACGCCGAGCGTTTTCCCGCGAGCCTTTTCGAACTGCCCGAACCTGTCGAACGGCGGGAAGTTCCGGTTCTCGCCCTGCGCCAATATCACCTCGGCGCGCGGGATCCAATCCGTCTCGTCCGCGTGGATCAGGTGCCCCACCACATCGAACACCCCCCAATCATCCTGCCGCCCCGAACTCGCCGTCCAATCGTCCGATAACCCGCTCACCATCGAAGAGACGATCCCGGGAGTGTTCTGCAAAACTTCGAACCCTTTTTCCAACTCGAATTTCATAAGAACAGATAAATGCACCGGGCTCTGCCCGTCTATTTGCGGAAAAGCCCTGCTTTTCCGTCACTTGCCGGAAACGATCGCGGCTTCGCCGCCTTACATGGTAGTTAACACCGCCGTGAGTAAAACAACGTGAGTAAAAATATGAGCTATCATCGCCGATTCGAGCCCGCGTTTCCAATAAAGGAAACCCGCGACGACGCCGAACAGCGAGTTCGCAACGATGATGTAGATCGATATCGGGACCGTCAGTTCGCCGCCCGCCAGCAACGACGCGATCGGCAAATGCCCGATGCCGAAGAGCAGCGCCGAGGCGAAGATGCTCACGACGAATATCCAGGCTGCGGGACGCTCCGCCCGTCTTCCCACAATGCGCCAAAAGATCCAAACGAACAGGGTCATCACGCCCCATCGGAGCAGCACTTCTTCCGTAAGCCCGCCGTAGAGGAACCGCACCACCGCCGGCATCATTTTGTTGAAGCCCTCGGCACGGGCGGCAAATTCCGCGCTCACGAGCGTCTTAGCGATCGCCCAGCTACCCGCGATCGCGATCCCCGAAAAGATCCCCGCGATGATTCCCGGCACCACCTGCGGCCGCAATTCATCCCAGAAATTTCGCCGCTCGGCGAACGCCTCCGACGCCGGCGCGTGCAAGCCCAACTTCGGCGCGAGCCACACCCCGACGAGCACCGCGATCGTCGTCAGCACCGCCGGCTGCACCACGCTCGCCACCTTGATCACGAACCACGGCGGCATCGACCGCCGCTGCTCCTCCGGCACAGGCACGAGCGCGATCAATGCCTCCAGATCGACCAGCAGGAACGACAGGACCCCGGCCATCCCCGCCGCCCACAAGATCAAACACAACCTCACGCTCCGGCTCGTTCCTTTCATCCCGACATCATAACCCCAATTGAGAATGAGCACATGTGGGTAAAGTGTGCGGAGCACACGCCAATATCAGTAGCTACAGGTAAAGCGAAGCGGAACCTGTAGCTAACCGCCCAACCGCAACCCCGAGCGTGTGAAACACGCGTCACCCCTCATCCCGCGCCCTCATATTCCGTGTTTTCTTATTCCGTGCCTTCCGTGTGTTCCGTGGTTGAATTCTATTTCTTCGTCTTGTTCATCTTCTTCCTCTTCGTCCTCTTGTTCTGTGGCTAAACCTTCCAACCACCTAACATGTAGAACAAGAAGAAAAACCCGAACCACGGAAAAGACGGAACGCACGGAATAGACACGGAAAACTCCACAAACTCCACCAACTCGCCACTTCCGCCGCGCATTCCCGCCCGCCCCGCCGAACCCGAAAATGGTCAGCCGAAACGGCCCGATTCGGCTGACCATTTTCGCGAAAAAAGCTGACCATTTTTTCCACAACCCCTGTGGAAATCGAATGAGGCGCGGACCGCCTTGCGCCATCAAAGCCCGGTTTTTGCAGCTCTTCGGCCCGATCCAGGAATGTGGCACGCGCCACAATCCGATGTGGCACGTGCCACGAGATCTGAACCATGGGGTGAGATCGGCAAATTCCAGGGGGAAACTCAAAACAAAAAGGCCGCCTCTCACGGCAGCCTTTTGATCAGATTCCGCAGCTTCCTATCTGGTTGCGGTTGTCTTGTCCTGGCGCGGGTCGTAGGGGCTGGCCTGATATTTCTTCACGGCCTCCTGCGCATTGTCATAGTTGTCCCCAATCTTCTCGGCCCGTCCGTAAGCCGCCGTCGCACGGGCACGGTCCCCCTTCGCGTCGTAGGCGTTCCCCATCTTGATGTTCGCCCAAACCTCCAGCCATGTGGGGCTCAGGTTCCCGCTCAGCGTCGCCTTGAAATTATCGATCGCGAGGTCGTAGTTCCTCTGTTCGAGGAACAGCAACCCGAGGTGGTAGTAGATCCACGAGTTCGAGCGGTCCAATTTGAGCGCTGCTTCGAACTGCTGCTGCGCCTCCACGTAATTGCCTTCCTTGAACTGCTCGATCCCCCGCCGAGCGATGGACGAAACCCTCAACTCGGGCGATATCCTGAGCAGTTTATAATTAGGGTCGACAACCACGGCGATCGGCTTCCCGGTCGATTCGATATTGAAATCCGCACTGGATTCCTGCATGTCGAGCGTGACCGTCGACAGACCCTGGTCCCCTTCGGACCGCAGCTGGACGTCCACCGGAAGCCGGAGGGCGTCGTAATTCTGCTTCACCGTGCCGCGGGCGATGAATTTGCCCGACCGCGTCCGGAGGATCTGGTAATCGGCCGTGAATTCCGGCACGCCCGTCCCCTCGACCCAACGGGCGAAGAAGTAGCGCATCGGCTGCCCCGCAATGCGGGAAACAAGCTTTTCGAAATCGTCGATCGAGACGTTCTTACCGCGGTTCTCCTGCAAATGCGTCCGCAGAAGCTGGTCGAATTCCTGTGCCCCGAGCGTGTCGCGGAGCAGCTTGAAAACGAAAGCTCCCTTGGCGTACATGATGTACTGGTAGGCGATCGACTGGTCATCCAGGTTCGCCGGGGCCCGCAGCAGCGACGCCGTCTGCTCGAAGGTCAACGACTTCTCGAGCAGCTCGCGCCTCAAGGCATCCAGCTTCGCTCCCTCAAGCGTGCTCTCGCGCAAGGCGAAAGCCGAATACTCGGCCAAGCCCTGCGAGAGCCATGCGTCGTCGAAGGATTTGAGGCCAACCGTGAGCCCCCACCACTGCATAGCGGCCTCGCGCTGCAGCCTTTCTTCAGTCACCGCCCGGCCCTGTTCGAACTGCCTGCTGGAGACGAACAGCATCCCCATCGACGAATAAAAGTCGAGGCTCTCGTCGTCGATCTGTGCGACGACGAGCTTCTTGCCGAAATCGGCGTTGCCGAATTTCTTCGTATAGAATTCGAGGGCCTTCCCGAGGGTTTCGCCGTAATCCTGCACCAGATTGTCGAACCCGGGTTTCGTGTAGAACTGAAGCTCGTATTCCCCGATCCGCAGTGTGCGGGCCGCGTATTTCCCGTAGGCGAAGTTGCCGACGAGCCCGGGTTTCTGCTGAACGAAGCGGAATTTACCGCCTGTCGCTGCCACAGGCTGGTCGCTGAACCCCACGATCTGCAGACCCGAGGGGACGGAGATCGTTATGTCGGAAGTAGCAAAATCCGCCGCGTAATTGTGGAACGGGAACCACCTCGCCGCGTACATCAGGTAGCCATGATCGTCCCCAACGTAGGCCAAACGCTTGTTGAGCAGCGGGCCGCCCGACGGGGTGTTCAGCACGCCGCTGTACTTGAACCGCAGGGTCACCGGCGTCCCCTTCGCAGCGGTGTCGCCGAGATCCACCCGAACGCTGGGCCCGAGGTCGGATACGCCGACCTGGTCTTGAACGAAGGTCACCGTGCCGCCCGCAACTGGGCTCGTCGCGGCCGGCCGGGCAGGTCTCGCACCCGGCGAAGAAGGTGTTGCGGCCCCGCCGACGCGGGTGATCGAATCGAGCTTCAGCGAGCCGTTAAGCTCGAACGTGATGTTCCGCGTGTCTTCCTGCGGGGTGAAGGTGACGTCCGCCGTGGCCGTTAGCTTGTTGTCGTCCGGTGAAAGCTGGGCGTCGATGACGTACCCCGTCACATCGAACTCCGCGCGTTTCACCTGCTGGGCGACCGTGCCGGCAGCCAACACGCAGGCTGCGAGGACCGCCTGCAGGGGAATTCTGAAGAAGCTTTTCATTTTGGGTATCCGCTTTTATTAGTGCGAAAATTGGATGTTTGCGCCCGGTATACGGTTTGCTTTACCTTACATAAATCGGGTTCGACATGATCCACGGGGCCTCGCGTTCGAAGGGCTCTCCGAGCTCATTTCTGTAAACCTCAATGCGGTACGTTCCGGGCCGATCGGCCGTGAAATTCGCCTCGGTCACGCCCGAGATCTCATTTACGGGTTCGCCGTCTCTATAAAGCACGAACCTCGCCTTTCCTGGGACCACCGCCGACAGCATTACGCCCTGCCCGAAATCGATCTCGTCGCCCATTATACGGCGTTCCGAGCCATTCTCCGCGATGAAGGAGAATCCGGTTGTATCCCCCAAAACGTCGAACCCAATGAACGCGTGGCCGTTCCGCAGGGCATCGATCAGCGATTCGCGTGTGAGCGGCGTTCCGTCTTCGAGCAAAACGTGCATTCTCACCAGCCGAAAGACCACCTCATAAGGGTCGATCTTGATCCCGAGGTGGCGTTTCCCCTCGTCGTCCGCGATCAGGTAATACCCTTTGTTCGAGTGGGCGTCAGCCCCGGCGGTCAATAAAAGCCGCTTTCCCCTGGCGATCGTGTCGTACCGCCTTAGATAGTCCTCGTTCCTGCGGAAATAGGTGGCGTAGGTGGCTTCCGGGTATCGCCCGAAAGACCACAGAATATCCAAAACGGCGGTGAATTTGTTCATCCGCTTCGCGTTGATGTGCACGCTGTACGCCTCCATCCCGTCGTAGTCGGTCACCCCGGAGCGGTTTCGTTCGGGGTAATTATTTATCGCGAGGCGGCCCTCGGAGCGGATCTTGTCGAGGAAGGATCGCGAGTCCATCTTCGCGAACGAGGGCGATTCCGGGGAGCCCGGAAGAAGCAAAAAGCGGCCGCCGTCGTTGGTATCGACCTCCTGGCCGTTGACGAACAAGGTGCCGCCGAAATTGCCGTTAAGCGTGAGGGCCGAGGTGTCGTACCTCAGGTCGTAATGCTCCGTCATCACGACGAAATCGAGCCTGTTAGCGTTCGCCGCCGAGATCAGTTCCTCGAATGTCCCAGTGCTGTGCCCGCCGAGAAACGAATGGACGTGCATCACGCCTTTATATTCGCGAAATCCGGTGATCGGCCGTGGAGGCGCGTCCTGCACGAGCGTATCCTGCTGACTTATCCGGTTAGTAAGCTGGCCGATCTTATACCGCCGGTAAATGAACGGAACCTGCACCGCGATGACCAGCAGCAGGACGATCAGAATTGTTCGCTTGAACCACTTCAATCTTCGAAATCCACGGAGACGACTTTTTCAGCAATCTGTTTGCCGAGAGCGGCCACCTCCTGGTGCTGCGGATGGTCGGTGTAAACATCCAGGGCGGCCCTGTCCGGATAGGTGGCGACCAATCCGGTGTCGAACGACCGCTCAAGGTGAAGAATATCGCGGCCGACGCTGAAGGACAGGATATTCGGGATCACGCCCGGCAACGCCCTGAGCTTTGCGATATGCTCGGCTCGCTGTTCTTCGGTGGTTTCGGGCTGGTATTTCCAGCAGACGATGTGTGTAAGCATTTCTTCAGATGGAAGCGGAGAAGATCACCAGCCTCGGTGGATCTCCCATCGATCGACGATCTCGCCGTTTTCGACCACGTTGAAGTGCGAGTGCTGAGCGGCGGTGAGGCACGAGTGGTTGGCGAGGACCTGCAGGCGGTCGCCCACTCTCAGCCGGTCGAACACATCACTGTCGCCAGCATCGAACTTCCCGTGTTCCTGCGATAAACCGGCGACGCGCATTCCGGTATCCCCGCCTTCGAGATCAAAAACACGGCCGTATCCGCACCCGGGGTCGAGTTCGACCGGGCCGCGGTCCTTCGATAGGGCGATCGCACCGGCGTCAACGATCATTTTACGGCGGCCGGCGTCTTTGTGGACGATAGCGGTGAGCACGGTCAGGGCAGTGTCGCCGAATTCGCAACTCCCAAACGTCGCCTGGAACGCGTCGAAAAAGATGTAATTGCCCGGACGGATCTCGTCGATGCCCTCTAAATGATCAACGTGCGTTATAGACGGCGTGGAACCGATGCTGACGGTCGGGACCTCGATCCCCGCGGCCCGCAAACGCTCGGCATGCTCGACCATGATGTCGCGTTCCTGGCGAGCGATCTCGATTATCTCCTCTTTGGTCCTGGCGTTATACGAATGCCCGGCGTGGGTAAGGATGCCCGCGAAGCTGAGGTTCTTCGCGTCGGAGAGAAGTCGCGGGATCTCGATCGATTCCTTCGTATTAGGTTCGACACCCGCACGATGGTAGCCGCAATCGATCTTAACGAAGACATCGAACCGAACGCCTGCCTTTCCCGAAGCTTCATCTAGAGCCGCGGCGGTCGCGAGGTCGTCGGTCAGAAGGTTCAGTTTCACGCCTGATCGGAGTATCTCGATCGCGTCGGCGAATTTGCCACGCTCGATCGGCACCGCATAAGTGATATCGCCGAACCCGCCCCTCGCAAACGCCCTCGCCTCTTCGAGCGTCGAAACAGTCACCGCCCCGTCATGCCCCTCGGTCTGGATCCTCCCCACCTCGACGCATTTGTGGGTTTTGATATGCGGGCGGAGCCGGACGTTGTTGCTCCTGGCGATACCGCTTATCCGTCCGGCGTTCCGCCGAACACGACCGAGATCGAGCAACAGGGACGGGGTTCTAAGTTCTTCGGTTCGCAGACGCTCTATAGTTCCTCCAATATTGGAAGAGTAACTGAGATCACGTCGCTGGTACAAAGAGACTCACACTCACGTCTTCACCGCGCGGCCAATATTCGATCACCTTTTGTTTGCCGTTCGCCTCCACCTTTACCGTGACCCGTTTATCCCGCCGCCAAGCATTGCTGAATCGAAAAACGTTATCTACGTCGACGAACGTCATTCCTTCGCGCAGGCCGGATCCGTAAGCGGGACCCGAAGCATCTACG
Source organism: Acidobacteriota bacterium (assembly GCA_023415725.1). Lineage (GTDB taxonomy): Bacteria > Acidobacteriota > Blastocatellia > Pyrinomonadales > Pyrinomonadaceae > OLB17. The sequence continues at coordinate 12,356 of JAEZJR010000072.1, read as the reverse complement.
CCGGTGACCACCCGAGAGCGCAAAGTAGCCGCTACATCGAAACCTGCCGCGAACCTCTGATGGCTGGTTTTCTCCAACTTGAAGGATGGCCCGAGAGCGGCAGCGTCGGCCGCAATAGGTTCACCGCTCATGATGAGGCGTTCGATCTCAGAAGGAACATCAAGGCCGTACTTTTCCGTCAGATCAAAGAATTTGTTTTCGGGGATCTTCCCGCCGCTGGCCCGTGCAAGCCCGTATATATCACGCATAAATCGCGAAAGGTCACGCGATGGATCAATTCGTTTGATCCTTGCATCCCAATTCAAAGCCATCACGAACCCGCGAAAATAAGCCAGCTTTTTAGCGTCACCGTCGAATTTACCCACTTTACCCATTTGAACGAGGTCCTCATACGACTTCGAATGGTTCGGGTTGTCAACAATGTTCAATATGTTCGAGTTCACTGAATCGGCGAAGTCGCGTTCCGATATCAATCCGGAGTCGCGAAGGATCTTATGGGCAAAGTATTCTGGAAATCCTTCGTTAAGCCACTCATACCGGAGCCGGGAATATTTCTTGTCCTGAATTATTTCGATCTTGTTCGGTAGCCAGTTGTGGAAGAATTCATGTGCGACGAGCATATTCAATTCCGTCGCACTTGTTTCAGGGTCCACAAAGCAAACGAACATATTGTCCGGAGCGAAGCCGGAGCGGAACCGCGGCCGCGGTGCGACGACGATGGTGTAGTCCGGCTGGCCGTCGTCGTCGAACCATCTTCGCTGGAGCCGGACGATCTGCTCTATCGATCGGTAAACGTTCGCTCGGGGGATCTTCAACGAACCGTGTGCGAACACGGAGACCCTGCTGCTGCCCGTGTAAAATACGTGCGACGAGGTGCCGCCGCCGATAGCAGCGGAGCTAAGATCGTCGTAGGAGGTATTGACAGTGAATTTCGCCGGTTGCGGGCTGCTCGATGAGTACATCTTCCAGCCGCGCGGCACTCTACGGACCTCCACGTCGAATTCACGTTCCTCCTTGTCATTGCCGATGGGAAGCAACCATTGACATCCCGCAAGATGGAGGTAATCAGAGCCGGATGACGGAGCGTAAGGGCTCTGCTGCATCGCCGCCGGGTCGTAAGACAACGTGTAGTTTACGCTGACATATCCGTCAGATGCGGGCTCGGCAATCCTTTCCGCGGCGGTTTTACCCGGGCCCACAACTGTTCCGGAAGCACCCCGAAAATCGCGGACATATTTGTAGAGGTCAGGTGTGCCAAAACAATCAACAGGCAGTTTGATCGACAGCGGTGCCGTACCGGCAGGTTTGAAACGCAGTTCTACTCGCAGTTCGGTCCTGTCGGGTCGCGGTATGGGTGTCAAAACATAGAACATCTTGGGGATCGTTTGACCCTGGGCACCTAGAACTAACAACACGAAAGCGAATAACGCGATAAAAGTCCGTTGTTTCATAGAAATGACGCAGAGAGACCGCACCCTTAACGCGTATCCGGGAGCAAATATCTTCACAAAAAAAAGAGCGGCTATATGCCGCTCAGAGATTTTTCGATATTGGATTCCAATTCAGACGAGTTTCTTTGCCTTTTTCACAAGGTTCTCGACCGTGAAACCGTAATCGCTGAAGACGTCTTCGGCCGGCGCGGAGGCGCCGAATTTGTCGACCGTTAGAGTATCGCCGTGGTCGCCGACGTATTTTGCCCAGCCCATTGAGACGCCGGCCTCGACCGCTAGGCGGGCGCTTACATTGGGCGGGAGGACGGTGTCCTTGTAACGCTGCGGCTGTGCGTCGAAGAATTCCCAGCAGGGCATCGATACGACGCGGGTCGGGGTGCCGGAGGCGTTCAGTTTTTCGCGGGCTTCGAGGGCGAGACCCACTTCGGAACCGGTGGCGATGATGATGAGTTTTGGTTCGGTCTTGACGCCTTTCTTGTCTTCCGCTTCGGCAAGGATGTAAGCACCTTTGTGCAGGCCGTCCGCTTTGGCGAATTTCCTACGGTCGATCACCGCGACCTTTTGTCTCGATAGTGCGAAGGCTGTAGGGGCATCGTTCCGGAGCAGGGCAGCGCGCCAGGCTTCGCGGACCTCGTGGGCGTCGGCGGGGCGGATGAGCGCGAGATTCGGGATAGCGCGCAGGGCGGCGAGATGCTCGACAGACTGATGCGTCGGCCCGTCTTCGCCAAGGCCGATCGAGTCGTGCGTGAAGACGTACACGACCTGGATGCGCGAGAGGGCGGCAAGCCTGATCGCGGGGCGCATGTAATCGGAGAACGTCTGGAACGTGCCGCCGAACGGGATCACGCTGCCGTAGAGGGCCATCCCGTTCATTAGCGAGCCCATCGCGTGCTCGCGGATGCCAAAGTGGATGTTGCGGTTCTGGTATTGCCCGGCCTGAATGTCCGCGGACGATTTAATGTAAGTGTTGTTCGACGGCGTGAGGTCGCCGGAGCCGCCGATCAGCTGCGGCACGGCGTCGGCGATCGCGTTGATCACGTCGCCGCTGTAAGCACGAGTGGCCTTCGCCTCGACGTTGTCGAATTTCGGAAGGCTTTTCTCCCAGCCGTCGGGCAGCTTGTTCGCCCGTGTGTCAGCGAGCTGTTTGCCGAGCTCGGGGAATTCTTTGGTGTATTTCTTGACCGAAGCTTCCCAGTCTTTTTCTAGTTTCGCTCCGTTCTTAACGGCTTGGCGGAAATGCGCCTGAACCTCTTTCGGGACGTAAAAGCTTTTGTTTTCGGGCCAGCCGAGATTGCGCTTCGTTTCCTTCACCGCCTCTTCGCCGGGGGCGTCGGAGTGGGCCTTCGAAGTGCCTTGCTTCGGCATCCCGAAGCCGATGATCGTTTTAATGCGGATGAGTTTGGGCTTGTCCTTGATCCGCTGCGCTTCCTTGATCGCCGATTCGATCGCCTTCAGGTCATTGCCGTCCGCAACCTCCAGGACGTGCCACCCGCACGATTCGAACCGCATCGTCACGTCCTCGGTGAACGCGAGATCCGTCGAGCCGTCGATCGTGATCTGGTTATCGTCGTAGAGGTAGATCAGGTTCGCGAGCTTGAGGAGCCCGGCGATCGAGGCGGATTCGTAACTTACGCCCTCCAGCAGGTCGCCGTCGGAGCAGATGCAGTAGATGAAGTGGTCGATGACGTTGTGGCCGCGTTTGTTGAATTTGGCCGCGAGATGGGCATTCGCGATCCCCATCCCGACACCGTTCGCGAATCCCTGCCCGAGCGGGCCGGTGGTTATTTCGACACCGGGTGTCATGAAATTCTCGGGGTGCCCGGGCGTTTTCGAATGAAGCTGGCGGAAGTTCTTCAGGTCATCGAGTGAGAGGTCGTAGCCGGTCAGGTGCAGCAGCGAATAGATCAACATCGACCCGTGCCCCGCGCTCAGCAAAAAGCGGTCGCGGTTGAACCACTTCGGGTTCTTTGGGTTGTGGCGCAAGAACTTCGTCCACAGCACGTAGGCGGCCGGGGCCATCCCGAGCGGCAGGCCCGGATGCCCGGAGTTGGCCTTCTGCACGGCGTCGAGCGAGAGCGTGCGGATGGTGTTGATCGAGAGGGTGTCGATGTCGGTTTTCTTCGTGAGTTTGGTCGCGGTTGCCATTAGGAAAAAAGGTGGTCTGCCGCCGGACATGGAGGACCCGGCGAAGCATCATCTATTTATTGAGAAACGGAATCGGCAATCTTCATTTTGCCAATTGTTTCGAGAGCAAGCAAAACCGCACCGCGCATTGATGCTTCAGGGGGGTCGGAGAGAGTTATATTACGGCCTAATGCGTCAGTGATGATACCGGCGAAAACCGGGGAATTCTTCAATGCCCCGCCGGAAGCGACTATCTCGCGCACAGGTGCGACCGATTCGATCTGCCTTAAGATCTCAGCGAAGCGGGCGGCGATCGCCTCCATCGCCGCGTGGAGGATGTCGACGGAATCCTTCGCCATCGTGAGACCAAGGATCGCTCCGCGGGCATTTTCGTCATAACCTGTGCTTCGTTCACCGGCGAAGAATGGGAGCAAGGTGACGCCATTCGCACCTGGCGAACGCTTTGCGATGGTCAATTCCGCATTTTTCGGCAGATCCAGATTCTGCCTAAGCCAGTCGAGCAATCCGCCACCGTCGCTCAGCGCACCGCCGAGAATGTAGCGTTGATGATCGACGCGGTAGCACCAAAGACCGGCGGGAATTTGAGCGGGCGGTTCGTCTAGTATCACCCGCATCGCTCCGGACGTGCCGACCATAAGCGCCAGTTTCCCTTTCGTCGTGCAGCCAGATCCGATATTGTTCGAGGCGCCGTCGGCGACGGGGAGGGACCACTTGGCATTGGCAAGGCGGGGCCATCGTTTTGCGAACTTTCTATTAAGGCGGAATATAAAATCATCATCGGCGACTCGGGGCAGCTGCAAGCGTTTCAATTTCAAAAACCGTACCAGCTTTTCGTCCCAGACGTTCTCGCGAATGCCGAAGATGCCCGTCCCGGAGGCGATCGAGATGCTTGTCGCGGATTCGCCGGAGAGTTTCAAAGTGAGATAGTCACCGAGCGAGATCCAATGCTGGGTTCGTTCCCAAATATCCGGCCGGCTGTTCCTTAACCAAAGCAATTTCGCCGGCCAGAAACTGGAGTGAAAACGCGCTCCGGTTCGGTTATGTGTTTCGTCTTCGTCAAGGCGTTTGCGGAGCGTCGCGACGTGTTCGCGGCTGCGGTTATCCGCCCAGCCGAGAACGGGAGTGGTGGGCTTTCCGGCGCCATCGACGCCAAGCATGCTATGCCAGAAGGTGCATGTCGTGACGTGCGTGATGGTTCCCTCGCGGCTTTTCGATCGCTCGAGCAATTCGTTGATCGCGGATATGAGCTGTCGGAATGCCGCGTCGGCGTCGATCTCGGAACCGCCATCGAGTGTCGCTTTCAGTTTCCGCTCGATCCTGACGAGGGTTTTTGGAATCTGGTCGCCGCGTTGATCGAATAGCGCAGCCTTTACGCTTGAGGATCCGACGTCGAGGCCGAGGATGAGATCGGTATTTGGCACAGAAAATAAAAAAATAGCTGATAGCTATTAGCTAATAGCTATCAGCTATTTGTAAAGACCTATCTGATTACTTGACCCCGACGATCTTCTTGAACCACCAGCGGAGACCGACGAAGAGGAAGCGGTAATCTTTGAAGAACTCCGGCGGCTTACCTTCGAAGTAGTGGCCGATGAATTGGAGGACCCAGCCGACGATGAAAAGCCCAAGGGAGATCATCCAGAGGTTCGTAACGAAGAAGCAAACGGGGATCAGCAATATCGACAGCGCGATCATCGGGATGCCGAAGCTGTGCGTCAACCGGTTTATCGGGTGCACGTGGCTGTGCGAGTATTCTTCGATCCAGTCGTCCCAGGAACGTCCGCCCATCATGGTGGTGATCCTCCTTCGATCTTGTATTTCGCGACGATTCTATACCAAAACGCTATCGCGCCGAAACGTCTTTACGACAAGTCCATCATCGATCTCGCGAGACTCCGCTTCGGTGAAGCCGTCGAGGTAATCATTGGGCATGAAGACGTCGGCGTTCTCGATCGTTTCAGGGATCTCGGTAACGATCCATTCGTCTATATGCGGAGCAAATGCTTTATAGATAGCGGACCCGCCGATCACGAAGAGGTCGCCGTTGAGATATTTTGCGAGGTCCACGGCCTCCATCTCGTTGCGGAGGAAAAGCAGGTCATGCCCGACGTCGATCTGAGCGCGTCGGCTGAGGACGATGTTCAGACGGCCCGGAAGTGTCCGCCCGATCGACCGCCATGTGTTCGACCCCATCACGACCACGCCGCCCATGGTCGTCTGCTTGAAGTGCTTAAGGTCCGCTGGGTAATGCCAGGGGAGTTTGCCGTCTTTACCGATGGCCAGGTTTCTCGCAACGGCGACTATTCCGACAATTGCCATAAGTGAATTAACCCTCTCCGCTCACAACTTTTCACTGAAGAATACGATTTATTCAGTGGATAGTGAAAAGTTACGAGTGGATAGTTTTTCCTTTATACACAGCGATCTCGGAGCCCCTGGCTAAGAGAATGGAATAAGGACGTTGATCGTTGAGGAATGCAAAGTCGGGGCCGTAGGTGCAGGCGAAGTCCACATCTATATGAGCTTCTTCGGCCGTGAATAGTTCCCACTTTGGATGCTCGACCTTGTACTCGTCGGTGCGGCCAGCTGCACGTTTTGTATAACCCCAGTAATGCTCGATGATGAATTCGCCGTGCGAACCTTCTGCCGGAACCCCGAGGCTTTCACCGCGGCGGACCGACAAGTGATTACTACAGGTTCCCTTGTTCCAGCCGTATTCGACCCGATCCCCCGCACGATCGTGCGACATTTCCCAGCATTCGTAAGGTTCGCCGTAAAGCGATCGGGCGACCTTCGCGATGGCGTATCGCGGGACGATCTCCTTCACGAATACGACACCCCTACGCAATTCATCCTCCGCTTCACGCCTGACGTAAAACCGCAGGTTCACTTCCTCGAAATTGACGTGAAACGGGACGAGGAAATCCATCACTCGGGTGTCGAGGAACATGAAGCCGACCAGGCTGACGAAGCACTTCCCGTCTTGCAAATCGAGTTCGGTCCCGGCTGGCACGCGCGAGGCGAGGAGGGCGGGGTCCACCTCGTAATTGGCCATGATGAGGTCTCGCCATTCGGCTGTCAGGAATTTCTTCATCTCACCTGATCACGCGTTTGTCGCCGGTCCTAAGTGTCACCTTTTCGCGGTCGAAATACTCGAGCAGCGGGATGGCGTATTTCCGCGATACCCCGGCGATGTCCTTGAACTTCGGCACATCGATGGTGCGGTCGCCTCGATCCGCGTGTCCTCGGAGTTTTTGAACCAAATCGTCGATCACGGTCCGGGCGAAAACGAACTCTTCAGAGATCTTAACGGCGTCGCCCGAATCGAAAAGCAGAAAAAGAATCTTCTTCGCGTGGGCCGGTGAGGATCTCGTACCGGCGACAGCTTCGGCGAGCAGTTCGTCGGTTTTCGGGACCTGCAAGCCGGAATCCGCGAGCCGCTTCATCATGCGTGTGCGGATCTGCTCGTCCACTGGTGAAAGACTCGCTTTCTTCGCAGCTATCGAGATCGTGTCGCCGGAGGTGTCGACCTTGTTCTCACCTTTAAGTGCAGCGATCAAGCCTTCGAAAAGGTCCGCCGGCATATGCGAGCCACGGAGCGATTCGCGGCTTAGCCCTTTCGATAAAGGATCTTTTTTGTGGTGGGCTTCGAGTTGGGCGATCCGCCGGTGCTTTAGCTCGGTGAAATTTGTAGCAAATATCAGCCTATCGCCGGTTTTCACGATCGAGCCACCTTCGACCGCGTTGGAAACAGCATTTTCGAGGACGGCCTTTCGCCATCCGACCCTCGCTAAAACATCGTTCAGCGGCATTCCGTACTTACCGCTATCGTCGACGTACGATTCGATGACCTCGGAACTTGTCGAATCGCTCTTGGAAAGCCGAGTGAGGGTTTCACGCGCACTCGGGAATTCGCTTCTTCTCAGTTTTGACGCGAGCGGGTCGAGTACCGACCCGCCTGCTATCGTGATCTGCGGGGAGTACGAACGAAGTATAAAGCGGTCGCCGAGGCGCGAGGCGGTTGGCGACTCTAGCCGCAATTGTACGAAGTCACGCCCGCCCGGCGGTATCTCGCCCGCGTCATTGAGCACCTGCACTCGAACCATTACCTCCGCGGTGCCGAGGTGGACGCGTGCACGTTGGCGCGAGCGAAGAGGGCGCGGGGAATTCGGGAGCACTTCGATCTCGGTGTTGATGATCTGCGTCGGCCGGAGCGTGCCGGGTGTGGCGAGAAGTTCCCCGCGGGAGATCTCGCTGAGGTCGATACCGCTGAGGTTCACCGCCACGCGGCGCCCCGATCGAGCGGTTTCCGTCGAGTTCCCATGCGACTGCAGCCCACGCACGCGAACGCGTCGGCCCGTCGGGAGAAGTTCAAGCTCTTCCCCAACCGAGATGCTGCCCGACGAAAGCGTCCCGGTGACAACGGTGCCGAAGCCCTTAACGGCGAAACTTCGATCGATGGGGAAGAAAACCGAATGCTCATCTGCACGTGCCGGAAGGCGGCTGACAACGTCCTCGAGTGCCTTCTTTAATTCATCGATGCCCTCGCCGGTTTTCGAACTGATGGGAATCATCGGGGCGTCTTCTAGGAACGACTTGGCCACAAGCTCCGCTACGTCGAGCTTGGCGAGTTCGAGCGTTTCCGGGTCGGCCAGATCGGATTTCGCCAGGGCGACCAGGCCGGCTTTTATGCCAAGCAGTTTGCAGATGTCGAAATGCTCGCGCGTTTGCGGCATGACGCCCTCGTCGGCGGCCACGACGAGCATCACCAGATCGATACCGCTCGCCCCCGCGAGCATGTTCTTAACAAACCTTTCATGCCCCGGCACGTCGACGAAGCCGACGTGATGGCGGCCTAACTCCAGTTCGGCGAACCCGATGTCGATGGTTATACCGCGAGCCTTTTCTTCCGGGAGCCGGTCAGCGTCGGTTCCGGTGAGAGCTCGCACGAGCGCCGTCTTGCCGTGGTCGATATGCCCAGCGGTGCCGACGATCATGTCCATTTACATTTAGAGAGGCTTATCAGGAAAGAGAGAGCGGTATCAAGGGGATCAACGCAGGCGCAAGAGGCTTTCGACCGTTACGTCCTCATCGAGGTCTTCCCAATGAATACCCAGCCCACCGCCGATCAACTGCCAGTTGTTGCGGTCCTTCGGCGTGGCATCCAGCAAGCGCGGGTACCACTCGAGCGGCACCGATACTTCTCGGCCGTCCGCGAGTGTGACGTGGAGCGCTTCGTTGTTGCACGAAACGTCCACGGCGAGCGGTTGAATATCGATGGATGAAAATGCCATAGGATTTCAGACGGGTATCATACCAAATTACCCGGGGTTCCGTTAATTCCCGCTACGTCAGCCGGTACTCATCTATCTTGCGATAGAGGGTGCGGCGACCGATGTTGAGCAGGCGAGCGGCTCGGGTCTTATCGCCGTTCGCGTAATCGAGCGTCGCCTGGATGACCTGCTTTTCGATCTCGTCCATAGTCGAAGGCAGGTCGACCTCTATCCCGATCGAATTGCCCTCGCGTGCGGCACTCGAGCGTTCCAAACGCGCGTGGGCACTCGCCTCAAAGGCGCTGCGGCTGACTGCCTCCGGCAGGTCGCTGATCTCGATCTGCCGGCCCGCGCCGATGATCACGGCGCGTTCCACCGCGTTCTCGAGCTCGCGCACGTTGCCGGGCCAGCCGTAATTCACGAGAGCACGCATTGCGTCCTTGGATATCCCGGAAACGAACCGGCCAGTTTTCTCTTTGTACCGGTCAAGGAAGTGATACACGAGAATATGAATGTCCTCGGTCCGCTCGCGCAGAGGGGCCAAACGGATCGGGAACACTGAGAGCCGGAAATAGAGATCTTTTCTGAATGTTCCCTCCTCCACGGCCTTTTCCAGATCGACGTTGCTGGCGGCGATAACGCGGACGTCCGTTTTCACAACGCTGTTGCCGCCGACCCGGGTAAGCTCACCATCCTGGAGCACTCGCAAAAGACGCACCTGCGCCTGCATCGACATCTCCCCGATCTCGTCGAGGAAAAGCGTCCCACCATCCGCCTCTTCGAAGCGTCCGCGGCGCTGCGCCCGTGCATCGGTGAACGCGCCTTTCTCGTGGCCGAAAAGTTCGGACTCGAGCAGCGTCTCGGGAATGGCGCCGCAATTGATCTTTACGTAGGGTCCGTCCTCGCGGCCGGAATTGTAATGGATCAGGTTCGCGAGAAGTTCCTTGCCGGTTCCCGACTCCCCCTGGATCAGCACGGTCGTCGTGGTGTCGGCGACGTTGAATGCGAGCTCGATCGCGCGGCGGACCGGGGGTGATTGGCCCACGATCTCGCTGTGACGCTGCACCAACTCGCTCTTCAGCCGCATCACCTCGGCGGACAGTTGATCGCGCTCGAGGGCGGTCCCGATCTGGTCCGCTATCCCCTCGACGAGGGCGATGTCGTGGACGTTGAAGACCGTCTGCGTGCTCCACACGAACCCGAGCAGCCCGAACGGCTGTCCTCCTACCCTGACCGGCGCGACCAACGCGGCCTTTCCGCCCAGCGTCGTGTTGAAGATCAGTCGGATCGGCAAGGGGAGCTGCGAATCGGTCAGGGAGATTGTTTTGCCGTCGCGGATGAGCTCCCGGACGGCCTGGAAAGTATCCACGTTCAGTGCCCGGCCGTGCGAATCGACCATTTTCAGCAATCTGCCCGGCTGCTTCCCCTCGGCAGATTTGAACGAAACAAGCGTGATCTTCTCCCCATCTCCGTCGAGAACACCGAGGGCGCCGTAATCGGCTCCAACTAGGTTGATCGCACGCTCGATCACTCGGTCGGACACCTCGTTGAAATCCGAGTGGGAATTGAGGGTGTTGGCGATCTCAAGGAGAGCGTTCGTGCGCCGGGATTCCTGCTCCTGCGCGGTGAAAAGGCTCGTGTATTGGTATCCGATGGCGAGGTGCCGGGCGATCGACTCGAGGAACGTGACCTCCTCGTCGAGCCACTGGCGCGGCTCCCTGGTCGAGTGAAGTCCGATCAGCCCCATCACGTTGCCGCTGATCTTGATCGGGATTATCAGCAGCGAGCGAGTGTCCAACGCCTTTGCAAAAAACTTTAGAGTCGGATCGGGAGCCTTCTTCGTGTCGCTGATTTGGATCGGTTTCGTCAGGTCGAACCGCTCGCCGAGTTTCTTGGCATCGATGGGGATCGCGGTTCCGAGACTGGACGGGACCTTATTGTCACGGCGCCATTCGTGCGTGATCTTCAGTTCCTTCCCGTCGACCAGCTGCAAGAGGTCGCACCGGTCCGCGTGGAGCATACGGCCGAGCTCGGACACGACCACATTCAGGAAACGCTCGAGATCGATAGTGGTGGGGAGGTCGCGAGCGAGGCGGTCAATGATCGCTTCGCGCGCTTCATGCATCTGGATCTTTCGATCGAGTGCAAGGGATTGTTGTTCTTCAAATTCGATCTTCATTCGAGATGTCTAATTTGGGCGTGCGGGCGCGGAATGTCAAGTTGGCACACCTTCGGCCGCTTGTGTGCAATTCTGAAACAAAGTAAAAGGGTTCAATTTGGCCGATTGGACGGGGGTGGAGGAGTTTTAACTTGCTTTATTTCCGGAGTTTGAGCGTTCACGGAGTTCGAATTCGCTGAAGCGTCCGATGTCTTACCGGCGGAATTCGAATTCGCCTGCATCTCCTTCTTGGCACGTTCGGCGGCGTAATCTATTCGGCGTTTCCCGGCCTCCGCATCCTCGAGAAGTTCGATCGCGCGCGTGTTCTCGGGATCCAGATCGGTGGCTTTTTTGAGCGGTCCGATAGCTTCAGCGTATTCGGCCAGTTTCACGAGGATCGCGCCCAACTCAGTCTGGTATTCGGTGTCGTCCGGCTTCAGCTTTACGGCTTCCTTCAGAGCTTTCGCCGCGTCCTTATCTTCGTTGAGTTTGTTGTACGCGCGTCCAAGGTTGAAATAGGCAAGATCATCCTCTGGGTTCGCCTCGAGGTGCTTTTTATAAGCCTCGACCGCCTTCTCAAAAGCCTCTTCCGAACGGATCTTCTTCTTTTCCTCTTTCCCCTTCTCGGGCGTAGGGGTGGGCTCCACCTGGTTTTCGACGATATCGGCATCACGCGCCTCGATCAGGGCGTAAGCGACGCCTAGCTTGAAGTACGCCTCGGCCAGGTCCGGATTCAGCTCCACCGCGCGGTTGAGCATTTCTATTGCGCGGTCGGTGTCGCCATATTCGAAAAGGCGTGTGCCCTCGGCGAGCGCGATGTTTGCGTCCGTGACCTCCTGCGGATTGGCGGGAGGTTGCGGCTGCTGTTGGGACTGGGCGGTGGCGTTAACGTTTGTAGATTCACCGCCGCCGGAGCATCCGGCGGCAAATAGCGCGGCCGAGAATAGCAGCACCAAGCGAAAACCGGTCATGGAAGATCTGAGCGTCATCCTGGAGGGAATACGAACGGACGGCCGCCAAGCAGGTGCACGTGCAAATGGAAGACCGTTTGGCCTCCATCCGAATTCGTGTTGATGACCACGCGGTAGCCATCCTCGGAGAAGCCTTTTTCGCGTGCGATCGACGCCCCGGCAAGCAGGAGGTGACCTAGTGTTTCTTTATGTTTCGTCCCGGCTGTATCGAGCGAATCGAAATGCTCCTTCGGGATCACCAGGATATGCGTCGGCGCCTGCGGGTGCAGGTCGTTGAAAGCGAAGCACACTTCGTCCTCATACACCTTAGTGGATGGGATCTCGCCCGCAACTATTTTGCAGAATATACAGTTATCCG
>JAEZJR010000055.1 GCA_023415725.1 Acidobacteriota bacterium | reverse complement strand
CGATCTTGTAGGCTCACCCTTCCATACATAACCCTCGCCACCGGCCGCGGAGATCCGAAGCTCTTCGTCGGACACTTTAGCGTCGATCGCCCCGGCCTTATTCCAACCAGATTCGGCAGGATCTCCGCCGCGGTCGAAAAGATCTTCGAACCCTGGCGTAAGAGCTAATCCGCGAATGTCGACAAATGAGTTTTTGGCTTCGATAAAGAACCGATCGCACGCAAATTCGAGGCTCGCAGCGATCTTCACCGGCAGACCGTTTAGCTTGATCCGGACGAAATGCCCGTCCGCTTCAACGCTTAGATGCTGGAACGCCAGAAGGTCGATCGCCTCCGGCAACGTCAGTTCATCGTTTTGTTTGTCGATGAATATGACCTTACCGGCCGCCGGGTCTATCGTTAAAGCGAATATGGGAAGCTCGCCGAATTTTCCACCGAAAATGATAGAGGAGTCGGCCTCAGGGGGATTTGCCAGGCGGAAGCTCAGTTCGGCGAGGAAGCATGTACTTCCTGCCGGAATTTCCGCCCAGGCGTTTCCAGATCTATTGGCCAGCGAATTTCTCGAACGATCCCATTCCCCAGCCAATTCAAACTCCGTTGAATTTGTGCTGTGCATCGGCTTGAACGGTGCCAGCTGCGGCGTGAAAGTGGGACCATTCACGAAAAGGCGGTCCCCGGCGAACCCCATACGGTCGATCGCCATCACGCGTTCGTCGCCCTGCCAGCAATGGTAAACGCAATACAACTCGCGGCCATTCGGGCCGATCGCGGCGCTGTTGTGTCCCGGCCCTATCACCTTTTCAGGAATTGTCCTGAGGATCGGAAGCACCGACGAACCGTCGATCGATTGGTGCCACTCCTCGGAGCGCTCAAGCGTATCGGTGGTCGCGTACCCGACGCCGTAGCTCGAGTTCTGCCAGTTACCGCCGCTGAACATCTCGAAATATCGGCGTTTGTATTTGAAGACCGTCGGGCCCTCAACAGTGTGCCAGCGAACGCCCCCCTTCTCGACGCGGTGCGGGTCGTAAACCTGCCAGTCATAGGCGGCCCGGCTCACCGGCTTCGGGTTTCCCTCGAGCTCGAACCAGTTGACCATCCGGTCGACGACGGTGCCGGTCCCGATGTGCGAGTGCGTCAGGAAATCCGTCGCATAGAACATGTACCGCTGTCCGTCTTCGTTGGTGAAAACGTGAGCGTCGATGGCGAATTCCTCTTTCGTCAGCCGGTGCCCGGAATCCACGAACCCGCCGTCAGGCCGGTCGGAAACTGCCACGCGGATCTCCATTAGCGTTTCGTTACCGCAGCTGTAATACATGTAGAACCGCCCGTTGTGGTACACCACCTCGGGGGCCCAGTAATACGGAGGTTCAGCAGCTATCGGCTGCAGTGCTCCACCCAGGTAGTTCCAGTGAACGAGGTCGAGCGAATGGGCGACGCCCACGGCGAGGCCGTCCCTCGCGAAGCCCGTGCAGTAAGCGAAGTATTCGCCGCAGAACTTCAAAACGAATGGATCAGGGAACGACTCCGGGAATACCGGATTCTGGTAGGTTTCCGCTTGTTCAACCAACTTGAAGACTCATGCCCGAATGGGCGATCTACGGTTCAGACCGAAGCATGCTTATGCGAGGTTGCTGGTGGGAAATACGTGTCCAGCTTGTCCGAAAGCTGTCGAAGGTTTTTTACGCAGCCGGGTTTACCGGAAGCAGAAGAGAACGTGACGCACGGGTTTTCCACAAGATCCGTCATCGCGTCGGCTCCCTCCGAACCATGCACAACGATCACGTTCGGCATCTCGGCGCCCATGAAATCGTACATTTCTTCGAGCGCGTCGAAAATATCGGCCGCCTCGTAGGTCTGGAATCGGCTGTTAAGAAGCCAATTGCGGACGGATTCGTACTCACTTGCATCCGTGCCATTCACGAAGAGAACGCACGGCCCCGCCGTCGTTTGATTGTGCATAGTCACTAGCATAACCACGGGCCGAAAGCGCTGTGTATGCCAGCATACACAGCCCATACGAGACTGTACTGTCCGGTACCTAGGTCCCCGGCCTTTTTAGCTAGTCTCACTTTTCGATGGGGATAGGGGAACAGATCTATTGGCTGGTAATGCTGGGTTTCGCGGTCGCGAGCGTGGCCTGGACGGTCACGCAGGAAGAAATTTTCCGCGAACCGCGTGAATGGTGCCACGAACGCTCGAAACACTCCACTAGGTTCTTCGAAAAGAAATTCTTTTACGTTTTCACCTGCGAATACTGCTTCAGCCACTGGGTCACGATCTTTTTCCTCATCGTGACGGGTTTCAAGCTGATCTTCGACGACTGGCGAGGCTACCTGATCGCCTTTTTCGTAACGGCGTGGACCGCTAACCAGTTCATGAGCCTGTACCGGCGCCTTCGGGTAGGGATCAAACAGGAGAACCTACTGGCGGAGATCCATAAGGAGCAATTGAACGACGAATGATGACCGAACTCATCGGGTGGTCCGCTTCGGTCATCCTGCTTATCACGATAATCACTCAGGTGCGCAAGCAGTGGCGGACCGGCACAAATGAAGGTGTCTCAAAATGGCTCTTCGTGGGGCAAGTGGCGTCCAGCGTCGGGTTCACCGTCTACAGCGTGCTGACGGGGAATATGGTGTTCATCGTAACGAACGGAGTCTTGTTGTTGAGCAACCTCGCGGGTGTTTACATCTACTTTCGAAATCGCGAGAAGAACGGCGAAGAGGACGAAGAGGGCGAGGAATCTGTATTGGCACGGACAGATTTTGCGGCCCCTGTCGAATTCAATCGACATAAAGCAGGAGGAGAAAAAATATGAGCGAAGAAGGCGGCAAGAAAGGGCGGCGCGACGCGCACGCGGGGCAGAAGGAATTCAGCGGGAAAAAGCAGAGTTCGAAGGAAGGAACGAAGGCGGACCCGCCGACGAGAAAACGACACGAAACCACCGGGCTTCATCGCGCCGAAACGGAGACGATGAGGGAGACCAAGGAGAAGATCGATTCCGGCAAGCGCACATCAGCCGGAAGAAGGGACAAGGCGTAGTATGAAACAGCAAAAAGCGAAAGCTAAAGAAGAGCAAACGGGAGCGAAGCCGGAGAATCCGCTCCCGGAGCAAAAGCAGCCGCGGCCCGGTATCGAGAGCGAGATGGAACCGCGGCCGCAGTTTCTCGCACCCGAGTATAAGGGTTCGGAGAAGCTCGCAGGCAAGGCGGCATTGATCACGGGCGGCGATTCGGGGATCGGCCGCTCAGTGGCAGTGCTTTACGCACGCGAGGGGGCCGACGTCGCGATCGTGTTCCTGCCGGAGGAACGGGGCGACGCTGAAGAGACGGCGAAGTACGTCGAAGCGGAAGGCCGCAAGTGCGTCCTGATCGAGGGCGACGTCAAGAGTTCGGAGTTCTGCAAAAAGGCCGTGGAGCAGACGGTGAAGGAGCTAGGGAAGCTGGACGTGCTCGTGAACAACGCGGCGTATCAGCATCACCGCAAATCGCTCGATGAGATCTCTGACGAGCAGCTCGAAAAGACATTCCGGACAAACATCTTCGGTTACTTCTACATGGCGCGGGCCGCGTTGAAGCACTTGCCGGAGGGCGGAGCGATCGTGAACTGCAGCTCGGTAACGGGGCTGGAAGGATCGGGTGAGCTTCTTGATTATTCGGCGACGAAGGGGGCGATCAACGCATTTACGAAAGCGCTGTCGCAAAATCTGGCCGAGAAGAAGATCCGCGTGAACGCAGTCGCTCCTGGACCGGTCTGGACGCCGCTGAACGTAGCCGACAAAGAGCCGAAAGAGGTCGCGAAACACGGTGCCGATACGCCTATGAAACGTCCCGCACAGCCGGAAGAGATCGCACCGGCATTCGTGTTCTTTGCCTCGAACATCGATTCCAGTTACATCACCGGAGAGGTCCTTTCTATCCTCGGCGGTGAGACCACGGCAGCTTAGCGTAGGACGTTAATACGGTCGAAAGGGCCCTCTTTTCTGCGGAAAAGGGGGCTCTTTCATTGCTTTTCGATCCTTTGGGCGGCTGCGGAAATGTTTTCTCAGCTTGGAAAAAGGATTTCTAAGCTCTGGAAACTGATCGCGCAGTCCTGGGAGAAGTTCTCTGAGTCCTGAAAGAAGATTTCCTAGTCCGAGAAAAAGGTTTCTCAGTACTAAAAAATGATTTCTCAGTACTAATAAATGGTTTTTCAGTCCGAGGAAAGGATCCCGCAGTCCGGAGAATTGTGTTTTCAGTCCGCGAAGAAGGTTTTTTAGTTTGATTCGGGCAGTTCTACGGGATAAACAAAGGGCCGCCATTGTGTTGGCGGCCCTTCATTAAATTGATCTGGCTTGCTACTGGCCGTTGCGGTTTCCGGTGTTGCCGGCTCGGTTAGTGTTCCCGGTGTTCATGTTGCCGGTGTTGGTGCCGCGATTCATGTTGGACATGTTGCCGGAATTGGCGTTGTGGTTCGCGTTGCCGGTGTTCATATTCGACATCGGTGTCGACGTCGCCGCCGGCGTCGTGTAGGCCGTATTCGTATTCATGTTCGAAAGGTTCATATTCGAATTGGCGTTGCGGGCGTTATTGGCGTTCGAAGCCGTTTCGCCGCAACCTGCCAGCGCGAGTGCTCCTAGGCACACGCCGGTGAGTATCGTTCCATTCAGTCTTCTCATAAGTTTCTCCTGGATATATAAGCATCCGGGCGGCTCGGTCCCCTCCGACCTTCCTTGAGGAAGTGATCGAAGATCTTTCGGGCGATCTGGCCTGTCCCCATCAAACAGCGGCCTTCGATGGAATTATCGAACGCCGCTATCTGCCAATCTGGAATCATACGAAAGCCGGAATAGCGAAATGTATTGCGGCAGACGTAAGGGTGCATTATCGAAAACGCCCGAATTTACGGTCTCCACTGTATTGATGCCGACAAATTTTGCCGACACGGACGCTAAGCTAAACCATATCGAGATGTTACCGCCGGGGAGGCTCTTTCAATCTAATTTCGCCCGGCACAAGCGCAAAATAGCATTTCGGTTTTGGGGGATTCGATCCTTCACGTTTATGCAAAGGGATGGCGTCATTGGCCATCCCTTTGCATTCGAAAGTGGGATAGGTGAAACGAGTCAGCAAAATCAAGGGGAAATTCGGAGGAAGTAATTTAGATGAATAACACGACATTTGGAGAACAGCAGCAGTCAGGTACGGGTTTTGGGTCATACG
>JAEZJR010000034.1 GCA_023415725.1 Acidobacteriota bacterium | reverse complement strand
TGCCGGGGGACAACATCCAGATGGAGATCACCCTGATCGCCCCGATCGCGATGGAGAAGGGGTTGCGGTTCGCGATCCGCGAAGGCGGCCGCACCGTCGGGGCGGGGACCGTCTCGGAGATCGTGGAATAGTAAATGACCTGAAAGTCTGTTGTTCGTGGTTCGCTGTAAACCATGCAGCCGCCACGAACAACTAACTTTGAGGGTAGGTAGAGGTTATGCCGAGAGACAATATCATTTTGCAGTGCACCGAGTGCAAAGAACGCAATTACGTTACGACGAAAAACAAGAAGAACACACCTAACAGGTTGGAATTCAAGAAGTTTTGCCGTCGTTGCCGGTGCCATACGTTGCACAGAGAGAACAAATAAGTTCCGTTGAGACGATCGGAGGAGTGCTATTCGCCGATCGATTTCGCGGCGTTATACAGGGGTATGGTGTCAATGGTTAGCATGGAGGTCTCCAAAACCTTAGGTCCGGGTTCGAGTCCTGGTACCCCTGCCATCAAAATTAATTGACGGTCCGAAATCCGTCGCGATCGGGAGAATCAACGTGTCAGAAGCCATGGCGGACACACTCGAAAAAAGCTCTAAGAAAGAAGGCGTCGGCGAATTCATTCGCGAGACCCGCGAAGAGCTTAACCGTACTACGTTCCCTTCGTCGGAGGACGTTAGGAACACAACGATCATCGTGATCATCAGCGTGATCTTTTTCGCGCTTTACTTGTTCCTGGTCGACCATGCCTGGACGTATATTCTCCAGGCGATCACCTGGCTGGTCAATAAATTAGCCGGCTTCTAAAGGTAGAGAAGATGAAGCAGTGGTATTTCATCCACACGTATTCGGGACACGAGAACAAAGTCGTTGAGAGCATGAACGCGCGTATTCGCGACATGGAACTCGCCGACCAAATTACCAGTGTGCTTCTGCCTAAAGAAAAGGTGGTCGAAAAGCGCGGGAATAAGGAGCTCGTTTCCGAGCGGATGTTCTATCCGGGATACGTCCTGGTTGAGATCGAATGCGACGAAAAGGGAAAGATCCCTGACAACGTATTTCACGCGATACGCTCTACGCCAAAGGTCACCGGTTTCCTTGGTGGTAAAAATCCGACCCCTCTGACGCAGGCGGAAGTGGACCAGATCGTCCACAACATCGAGGTCGCGACCGAAAAGCCGAAACCGAAGTTCTCGTACGAAGTCGGAGAAGTGGTCCGCATCAAGTCCGGCCCGTTTGCGTCGTTCACCGGTAAAGTCGAAGAGGTCAACGAGGACAAGAGCACGCTCAAAGTTTCTATTACCATTTTCGGCCGGTCGACGCCCTATGAATTGGGCTTCCTGGAAGTCGAAAAGGTCACTTTCGCAGAAGAAGATTAATGAGGACATTCCCGGCGAAAGTCGGGATCGTGAATCGAAACAATGGCAAAGAAGATAGAAGGTTATATCAAGCTGCAGATTCCAGCTGGGAAAGCGAACCCGGCTCCGCCGATCGGCCCCGCTCTCGGGCAACACGGCGTGAACATCATGGAGTTCTGCAAAGCTTTCAACGCGAAAACGCAGAACGACGATCCGGATATGAAGATCCCGGTCGTGATCACCGTTTATGGTGACCGTTCGTTCACGTTCGAAACGAAAACTCCGCCCGCAGGCGACCTGCTTCGTAAAGCATCAGGGATCGCCAAAGGCTCCGGCAAGCCGAACAAGGAAAAGGCCGGCACCATCTCGCGCGATAAGATTCGCGAGATCGCTGAGAAGAAAATGCCCGATCTCAACACCACCAATCTCGAATCCGCAATGCGGACCATCGAGGGGACGGCGAAGAGTATGGGCTTGACGATCGAAGGTTAGGCGAACTTTCGCCTTTAACTCTTAAGGGAGGGAAGCAACAAGTTTCCCGCTATCACCTGGAGGTACAATGAAAAGAGGAAAGAAATACCGCGCGGCTCTGGAAAAAATCGAGCCGAACCGGAAATATACGCTTGAAGATGCGATCTCGACTCTCAAAGAAGTCGCGTTCGCTAAATTCGACGAAACCGTAGAACTTACGATGTGGCTCGGGGTCGATCCACGCAAAGCGGACCAACTCGTCCGCGGCACTATCGTCCTTCCCCATGGCCTCGGCGGCGCAGCCAAAAAGGTCGTCGTTATCGCTCAAGGCGACAAGATCCGCGAAGCACAGGAAGCCGGTGCCGACGAGGCGGGCGGCGACGATATCGTCGAACGCATCAAGGGCGGTTGGCTGGATTTCGACGCGCTGATCGCTACGCCTGACATGATGGGTAAGGTCGGCCAGCTCGGTAAGGTGCTGGGCCCCCGCGGCTTGATGCCGAACCCCAAAACCGGCACCGTCACGATGGACGTCGCCACGGCGATCCAGGAAACGAAGGCGGGCAAGGTCGAGTATCGCGTCGACAAAACCGGCGTTATCCACTCGCCCGTCGGCAAGGTGTCGTTCGACCCTCAGAAGCTTCAGGAAAATACCAGAGTTCTGATAAACGCGGTCATGAAGGCGAAGCCTACGACCGCTAAAGGCCGTTATCTCAAGAAGATCAACTTGGCCGCGACGATGAGCCCGGGCATTCTGCTCGACGAACTCGCGTACGTTTAATAGGTGAGGTGCGAATAGAGAAATGAAAACGAGAGAAAGAAAACAACAAGATCTGGACGCCCTCACTGCCTCGCTGCAGAATTCCACCTCCGCGATGATCGTCAGCTTTAACAACCTGACCGTCGCGAAGGACATGGAATTCCGCAACAGGCTGCGTGAAGCGGGCGCCAAATATCAGGTAGTTAAGAACACCTTGGCCCGGATCGCGGTCAAGGGGACCGATTTCGAACAGGCTTCCGATGCATTCAAGGGCGTGACCGCCATCGCATGGACTGACGGCGACCCGGTAGTTCTTTCGAAGGCCGTGTCCAAGTTCATGAAGGACAACGCCGACAACTACACCTTCAAGAGCGGTGTGGTGGATGGGCGCCTTGTGGACCTGCAGCAGCTTACGACTATCGCCAGCCTGCCTTCGAAGGAAGAGCTTATTTCCAAGCTGCTCTTCGTTCTGAACGCTCAAGCTCAGCGGATCGTTACCGTTATCAATGCGGTACCTCGCGATCTCGCGGTGGTCATCAAGCAGATCGGGGAAAAGGATCCGGCTGCTCGCGGTGGCGAGGCTGTTTCGGCAGAGGCTGAAGAAGCCCCTGCGGAAGTGGCTGCTCCCGCTGAAGAGGCACCTGCGGTTGAGGCTCCGGCTGCGGAGGAAACTCCGGCGGTGGATTCCGCGGAATAAGTTTCGTCGGGGATCGGGCTTATAAAGCCCGATCCCTCTAGAAAAAGCCGTACTCAAGGAAAACGAGCCGGGCGATAGTCAGGTCGCCTGCGCTGCTCGGACCGGCAGAAGAGGAGATGCAACCTGTTCTTGAGGTCCCATGGGTTCTAGCGGCTGACATAAAGCCGCAGGCTGTATTTCGGCCTGCGATCATAGAAAAACACAGAACCCTATTAGGAGATAGATAAATAGTCATGGCAATCACGAAAGACGAAGTAGTTGAATTTTTGAAAGGGATGACGCTCCTCGAAGCTTCGGAGCTCGTTAAAGAACTCGAAGAAGTGTTCGGCGTTTCAGCGGCAGCGGCAGCGGCTCCGGTAATGATGGCAGCTCCTGGCGGAGACGGCGGAGCACCGGCAGCTGAAGAAAAGGATTCGTTCGACGTCATCTTGACGGCTGCCGGCGGCAACAAGATCGCGGTCATTAAGGTCGTCCGTGAGGTTGTTGCAGGTCTCGGCCTTAAGGAAGCTAAGGATCTCGTTGACGGCGCTCCGAAACCGCTCAAGGAAGGCGTTTCGAAGGATGAGGCCGAAGAGATCAAGACCAAACTTACCGAAGCCGGCGCTACCGTCGAGGTCAAGTAAACAATCGGCATCCCGAGAGCGAAGGACCGCATCCTATGTGGCCGCGGTCCTTCACTTTCGACTCGTTGGGAAGATTAAAATTTGCGTGATGTAGTGTGCGCTGCTACAATCACTAACAGGCTTCGGAACAAACTTGCTCTAAGAACGACGCGACGTCAGCGCGGACGGTTGCGTTAAAAGTTTGATTATTAAGGAGTTAGAGCGGGTTTTTCGTTAGAATTACGGAGAGTTGGTGTCCTTCTCGGCACTCTCGAACAATTCGATCAGCACAAGCTACTGCTTGAAAAAAGCGGTCAGGGTAAAGTATTCCCTCGACCGCATTTGCCGTCTTTTCGAAAGTTGCTGCCCGTAGATGGGCATTTTTCAGGGGCATCCTAGCAACATTCAGCGCATAAATCAACAGGTATTTTCGGCCATCAGCCCGCAGAGCACTCAAGAATATGATCACCAATCCGCTACAGACTAATACGGTCGGACTCGGCAAGCGAACAAGCCAGGCACCCGAGCGCGTGGATTTTTCGAAGATTTACACGACAGCGCAGATACCGAACCTCATCGAGGTGCAGAGGGAATCTTACAATCGATTCCTGCAAATGGACCTCATCCCCGAGGAGCGGGACAGCATCGGCCTGCAGTCCGTGTTCGCTTCGATATTCCCCGTCTCGGATTTCCGCGAGACGGCAACACTCGAGTTCGTCGAATACCAGATCGGTAACTGGCAGTGCAAGTGCGGCAACCTGGAAGGGCTCGAACACCTGCGCGCAAATTGTAAGAATTGCGGATCGAAGATCAAGGTCGATCCGTTCAACCCGGCTGAGGTGCTTTGTAACAATTGCGGCACCTTCAACGCCGTACGCCCGAAACTTTGCCCGAACTGCGGTGAACCTGTCGGTCTCAAGCACAAGCACGACCAACAGGAGTGCCAGGAGCGGGGGATGTCGTACAGCGTCCCGCTGAAAGTGAAGATCCGCCTTACGGTATTCGATAAAGACCCGGAAACAGGCGTTTCTACGATTCGCGACATCAAGGAAGAAGATGTCTTCTTCGGCGAGATCCCGCTCATGACCGATAACGGTACCTTCATTATCAATGGTACCGAGCGTGTGATCGTCTCGCAGCTGCACCGGTCGCCTGGCGTCTTCTTCAAGGGCGATCGAGACGAGTATCTCGCAAAGATCATCCCTTACCGGGGTTCCTGGGTGGAGTTCGAGTACGATGCGAAGGGCATCCTTCACGCCCGGCTCGGTAAGCGCAAGATCCTCGCTACCATATTCCTGCGTGCTCTCGGTCTGTGGTTGAACCCGCAGATCGATATGAAGTCGGTTTCCGACAGCATCCTCGAAGAAGTCGTCAAAGGGGCCGAGTTCACCAACGCCGACATCCTGAAACTCTTCTACACCGTGGACGAAGTGGTCACCGAAAAGGGAAAGATCTTCCTGAAGGTGAAGCCCGAGGGCGAAACGCACCTCACGGGCATGCGTGCTGAGGAAAACATCAAAGACAAGGGCGAGGAGATCACCAAAACCGGTAAGAAGATCACCAAAGCCGCCATTGCCGATCTTCGCCGGATGAAGGTGGACAAGGTGGAGATCGCCGTCGCTGAACTGGAAGGCTCATACGCACTCAGCGACGTGATCAACCACGATACCGGTGAAGTGATCATCGAATCGAACACCGAGTTCTCCGCCGCGAAACTCCAGCAGATCATCGAAGAAGGTGTGGAAACCTTCGAGGTCGTTTTCCCGAAGAACGATCCGATCGGTGAAGTCGTTGCCGCCACCCTTAAGAAGGACGCTATTTCGAAACCCGTCGACGCCCTGCTCGAGATCTACAGGAAAATGCGTCCTGGCGATCCGCCGACCGTGCCGACCGCATACCACCTCCTCGAGGGGATGTTCTTCGATGCACGCCGGTTCGATCTTTCGAGGGTCGGAAGGCTTAAATTCAACATCAAAATGGGCCGGCCTGAAAAGGATCGTATCGATGATCCGCTGCTCGCTCCGACGGACTTCATCAACGTCGTCAATTATCTATTGAGGATGAAGCGCGACAGCGAGAATTTCCACCAGGACGACATTGACCACCTGGGTAACCGTCGCGTCCGTGCCGTCGGTGAATTGCTCGAGAACCAGTTCAGGATCGGTCTGGAAAGGATGGAGCGGGCGATCAAGGAGAAGATGTCCATCCAACAGGACATGTTCACCACGATGCCGCGCGACCTCGTTAACGCAAAGCCGGTGACGGCTGCGGTCCGTGAGTTCTTCGGTTCATCGCAGCTCTCGCAGTTCATGGACCAGACGAACCCGTTGTCCGAGATCACGCACAAACGCCGTCTCTCGGCGCTCGGACCGGGCGGACTTTCCCGGGAGCGCGCGGGGTTCGAGGTCCGCGACGTTCACCCGACGCACTACGGCCGTATTTGCCCGATCGAGACGCCCGAAGGTCCGAACATCGGTCTCATTTCGTCGCTTTCGTGCTTCGCCCGCATTAACGAATACGGGTTCATAGAATCGCCGTACCGTAAGGTCGAAGACGGGCGCGTGATCGAGTACGTCAAGGTGCACAACGGCGGCGATACTAAGTTCAAGCCGAAAGACCACGTGCCTCTCGAAGAGGTCGAGAAAGCGAACAAGAAGGTAGCGAAGGAAGGCGGCAAGGTCGCCGAATTCGAACCGTACCCGTTCTATCTGACCGCTTGGGAGGAAGACAAATGGGTCATCGGCCAGGCGAACATCGAGGTGGACGCGAAGGGCACCCTTATAAACGAGCGGAATGCTGCAAGGCTCCGTGGGGAGTTCATCACGGCCGACCGAGCGGATATCCAGTACATGGACGTTTCGCCGAAACAGCTCGTTTCCGTGGCCGCGTCGCTCATCCCGTTCCTCGAGAACGACGACGCTAACCGAGCCCTCATGGGTTCGAACATGCAACGCCAGTCGGTGCCTCTTCTCAGGGCGGAAGCCCCGTACGTCGGCACCGGTATGGAGAAGATCGCCGCTCGTGACTCGGGTGCGGTCGTCATCGCCAAACGTAACGGTGTGGTCGATTACGTCGACAGCGAACGCATCATCGTGAAGGCGGACCACCACGTGGATGGCACGATCTCGCGTGAGGTGACAGCGGATATTTACTCGCTGGTGAAGTTCAAGCGTTCCAACCAGAACACATGCATCAACCAGCGCCCGATCGTTTCGGTCGGGGAACGCGTCCGCAAGGGCCAGGTGATCGCCGACGGGCCTTGCACGGACAAGGGGGAACTCGCCCTCGGCCGCAACGTGCTGGTGTCGTTCATGCCCTGGCGCGGTTACAACTTCGAGGACGCCATCCTCGTGTCGGAACGTCTCGTCAAGGACGACTACTACACCTCGATCCACATCGAAGAACTCGAGATCGAGGCCCGCGATACGAAACTGGGACCTGAGGAGATCACCCGCGATATTCCGAACGTCGGTGAGAACATGCTCCGCGACCTCGATGAGTCGGGGATCATCCGCATCGGCGCTCAGGTGAAACCGGGCTCGATCCTTGTAGGAAAGGTCACTCCTAAGGGCGAGACCCAGCTGACGGCGGAAGAAAAACTTCTGCGGGCCATCTTCGGTGAAAAGGCGGGCGACGTTAAGGATGCCAGCCTAACCTGTCCTCCGGGCATCGACGGCACGGTCGTCGAGGTGCAGGTGTTCACCCGCAAGGGACAGGAAAAGGATGAGCGGTCGCTCGATATCGAGGCGATGGAGGAGGAAGCCCTCCGCCGCGACCTCGAGGATGAGATCCGCATCCTCCAGGAACAAAGGGACGAGCGTATTTATGAGCTCTTCGACGGCCGCAAGCTTCAGAAGGACCTGACGGACGGGAAGGACGTCGTCCTCAAGAAGGGAACTACGCTCGATCGCGAAACTCTGAGGGGCGTAGATATCAAGCTCCTCCGTAAGGCGGACGTGCCGGCGGGCAAGATCGACATTGCATCGGAAATTCGGGAGTACGAGAAGCGAACCGAGCGTCAGATCAACATCCTGTCCGACATTTACGACGAGAAGATCACCAAGCTCAAGCAGGGCGATGAACTGCCCCCGGGCGTGATCAAGATGGTCAAGGTCTTCGTAGCGATGAAGCGTAAGCTCAGCGTGGGTGACAAGATGGCAGGCCGACACGGGAACAAGGGCGTTATCGCCCGAATCCTTCCCGAAGAGGATATGCCGTACTTGCCGGACGGGACGCCGGTCGAGATCGTGCTCAACCCGCTTGGCGTGCCTTCGCGTATGAACGTCGGGCAGATCCTCGAAACCCACTTGGGCTGGGCGGCTCGGGTCCTCGGTTTCCACTTTGCGACCCCCGTTTTCGACGGTGCGAGCGAGGCGGAGATCAAGGAATACATCAAGCAGGCGAACGACAAGTTCGACGACCTGGATCTGCCGAATTCGGTAGGACCGTCGGGCAAAACCCGTCTTTACGACGGCCTGACAGGTGAGCAGTTCGAGCAGAAGGTGACCGTGGGGTACATTTACATGCTTAAGCTGTCGCACCTTGTGGACGATAAGATCCACGCCCGCTCGATCGGACCATACTCGCTCATCACGCAGCAGCCGCTCGGTGGTAAGGCCCAGTTCGGCGGACAGCGATTCGGTGAGATGGAGGTCTGGGCCCTCGAAGCATACGGCGCGGCCCACATCCTTCAGGAATTGCTCACGTGCAAGTCCGACGACGTTGCCGGGCGCTCGAAGATCTACGAAACGATCGTCAAGGGCGTTTCGAACTTCGAGCCGGGGATTCCGGAATCGTTCAACGTTCTCGTCCGCGAACTGCAGTCGCTTTGCCTCGACGTGGAGCTGATCCACGAGGATGAGATCAACCCGGATGAGATTGTGGCGGGTGTCGACACGTTGGTAGGCGTTGATTAATCAGTCTAGAAAGTCGTGGAAGTCCGGGAAGTCTAGGAAGACTTTCCAGACTTCCCGGACTGGCCAGACTTCCTAGACTACGGAGATAAAATGTTTCGATTCAACAACGATAACAAAACGCAATTGACCACAAATTACGAGGCGATCCGCATTTCGCTGGCTTCGCCCGAGAAGATCCG
>JAEZJR010000342.1 GCA_023415725.1 Acidobacteriota bacterium | reverse complement strand
CCGGCTGTTCGAGTTTCCAGAGATATTCGCTCAAGCCCGCGACCGTCGCCGAAGGATTGAACACGATCTCCGCCCCGTTCAGCCCCAGGCATCTTGCCCCCTCGGGAAAATGCCGGTCGTAGCAGATGTAAACGCCGATGCGTGCGAAGGCCGTATCGAAACACGGGTACCCCAGATTTCCCGGGCGAAAATAGAACTTCTCCCAAAAGCCCGGCGCGACATGCGGGATGTGCGTCTTACGGTATTTGCCGAGGTAGGTGCCGTCCGCATCGATCACCGCGGCGGTGTTGTAATAGATGCCGGTCTGCTCCTCTTCGTAAACCGGGACGATCAGCACCATTCCCTTCTCTTTCGCCACCTCGCGCATGAGCGTCACGGTCGGGCCGTCCGGCACGCGCTCGACCGCCTCGTACCAGCGCGTTTGCTGCTCCGCGCAGAAGTACGGCGTCGTGAAGATCTCCTGAAAACAGAGCATCTGCACCCCCTGCTCCGCCGCCTGCTCGACCAATTCGAGTTGGTTCTCGATGTTCTGTTTCTTTATCTCGTCGATCGGCATATCGACGGGAGCGATATTCTGAGCTTGTATGAGTCCGGCTTTTACTATTCGTGACATATTGGTTCTTGCCACAGAGCACACAGAGAGAAGGATTTGTCCGACGTCGAATCGCGAATATCAATTCTCTGTGATCTCTGTGGCGATATTCCCCGAAGTTTTCATCAACAGATAATACAACACAAACGCAACCCCGAACGTTACGAACCACGCGTAGACATACAACGTGTCGAAAAAGTTCGGCTCCGCAACCTGCCCGCCGGGCGTCGTTGCTGCCCGGAAGAAACCAGGCACGACCGGTGCTATCGCGATCACCAAAGCGACGATCGCCCGCCAGTTGAACCCGCTCCCGTACGAATAGATCCCGTCCGTTTTAAAGAGCTCGGCGAGTTCGAGACGTCTTTTCCTGATAATGAAATAATCGCAGATCAATATCCCGCCGATCGCGCCCATAAGGCCCGAGTACCCGATCAGCCATGTAAAGATGTACGCCCCCATCGATGAGAGCAGCTGCCACGGCATCATCACGATCCCGATCACTGCCGTGATGAGTCCGCCGGTGACATAAGAGATCCGCTTCGGGTCGAGGTTCGAGAAATCGTTCGACGGCGAAACGACGTTCGCGGCCATGTTGGTGGAGATCTGTGCGAGGAAGATCACCAGCATCGCGAAAAGGATCACGAGCGGGCTATCGAACTTTTGAATGAGCTTTACAGGGTCCGGGATCGCCTCGCCGTAGATGATCACCGTGGCGCTCGTCACGGCCACTCCGATGAACGCGAACGCCGTCATCGTGGTCGGCAGGCCGAAAGCCTGCCCGAGCATCTGCGAACGCTGCGAACGCGCATATCGTGTGAAATCCGGAATGTTCAGGCTGAGCGTCGCCCAATAGCCGACCGATGCGGTCAACGCCCCCGGGAAGATCGTCCAGAAATCGCTCTGCTGCTTCTGCAGAGAAGTTACACCGCTCAGGACCCTCCCAAGGCCGCCCGCCGCGTTCGCCGCCCAGATCAACAGCACCAATCCACCCAACAGCAGCAGCGGGGCGGACCACGATTCCAGATGCTTGATCCCCTCGATACCCTTCAGAATTATCACGACCTGTATCAGCCAGAAGAGGAAGAATGATATCCACGTGTGAAGGGGATTGCCTCCGATGGAAGCGTCGAGGTTAGCCCATCCGCCCCATACGGCCGTTAGTAATGCATCGATAGCCGTGCCGCCGATCCACGTCTGGATCCCGAACCAACCGCACGCGACGACCGCACGCAGTATCGCCGGGATGTTCGCTCCTCTAGTTCCGAAGGAAGCCCTCGCGAGTACGGGGAACGACACGCCGTATTTCGTGCCCGCATGTGCGTTCAGCACCATCGGGATCAGCACGATGCAGTTTCCGAGCAGGATCGTGATCATCGCCTGCCACCAGTTCATCCCCGCTTCAATGAACCCGCCTGCGAGCGTGTACGTCGTGATCACAACGCTCATCCCTATCCAGAGCGCGGCGATGTTCCACGTCGACCAGGTCCGCTGCTCGATGGTTGTCGGGGCGAGGTCCGGGTTCCAAAGCGGCGACGAGGAAACGTCCTCCGTCATTTCCACAAATTCGGCGTTCGGATCGTTCATCTGATCTTTCCGGAAATTGAGGTGAATATCGACTCGACGCTATCTTACCCTAGAACCCACGGAGCCGGTGCAGCGAGTTACTACGCAGGTCTGGCCGCTGATCGACATCGTCCGTGATCAGCGGCAACGAAGATAATGACTCTCGAAGTACCGCAAATCAGAAGAGCTGCCATTTTATGCGTGTATAGGCGATATTGAAACCGTTTTTCTGTGCGTTCTTTTGCGATTGGCTTCCGGGCAGGGCGCACATCATCGCTAGTGAGCACCCCTGTTCCTGGGCGTATCGAAGCCGCGCGGCCAGCAGAGCATTCTGCGCCCCTCGATTTCTTGCCTCGGGCACGGTAGCCGCCCCTGCGAGAATGCAAACGTCGTCGTAGATCGAAAATCCCGCGGCCGCGACCGGTTCGCCCCCGATCTCAGCGAGGAAGGGGCTTCCGCCTTTCGTGCGAGCAGCGACCTTGCCAAACGCGAGCATGAAATCGCCAAGACTTTCATGCTCCGTGGCCCAACCACGTGCCGCGGTTTGAGCCCATAGATCCGCGTCCGCTTCGCCGATAAGCCGTGTAGTGATCACGCTGCCCGCAGCCGCATTCGCTATCCGTTCTTCCTTGATCGAGCGGTACATGACACTCGTCAACTCGATCGGCCGGTAGCCGCGCTCTCCCAGCAGCGAGAGGATCGACTGATCCGCCATTGGACTCACTTCGTGAAAAACGGGTGCACCTCGTTCTACAAAGAAAGACTCGATCGCATTGAGATTTTCCGCGGTTGTTTCTTCGAACACACCGAGCCCGAACGTCTGCGTCAGCGGTGATTCCAGTCCATCGAACATCGCGTAGGCTCCGCCCACCTCGATCCAAGCCGCACCGCTTTCAGGCTCCAACGCCGCGCGGGTCTCCACAAAGTCCGCGTTCGCTTGGGCCTCGGTCCTCTCAAGTTTCTGTGATAGTGCCTTATCCGCGTAGATCATTGTGTTAATGAAGATCGAGAGAGGCCATCCCGACAACCCGTATGCCAAGCTCTTCGAGTTCCATCGCTTTCGACTTGTTCTGGGTCATCAGTTTGATGGAACTTACACCCAACTCTTTCAAAATAGACGCAGCCGGCCGATAATTCCGGGCGTCCGCGGGGAAACCAGCGAGTTCATAAGCCTCGCTTTGTGAATGACCGGCCTTCTTGAAGGCGATGCTACGCATGAGTGCGAGATGGCCGTTCCCTTTCCCTTCCTGATCCAGATAAATGATAACGCCCCGGCCCGCCGCCTGGATCGCCCGCTGTGCCGCGGCCATTTCGGCAGCACATTCGCATTTGACGCTGTTGAACACATGCCCGCCTATGCACGCCGAATGTATCCGGCAAAGGACGTCTTCAACTCCCGTCACATCGTCTGCGACAAGCGCGATGGATTCCCTTTGCCCATCGTAGTAAAGTACCTCGGTAAAGCGCCCGAACCGGGTATCAAGCTCTCTTTCAGCTAAACGCACGATCATCTTGCTGGTTGCGGGCAGATAACGTTGGCGTGCCTCGCGACGATCACCCATTCCTTGCCGCGTTTCATCCAAATATTTGTGTATCTGCGTTTGACCGTTTCGCCCGGCCCACCATCCCTGGTTCGAAAAACAACGATTTCATTCCCCATGACTATCGCCGTATCACCCAACAATTGTACGGATTCTATGTTTCTCTCGAACGAGAGGTAATCGATCAAGTTGGAGCGCGCCGCCTCGATCACTCCTGCGCTTCCGCGAGTCAGCCCGTTGCGTGGGTTGTTCGTAACCGAGTCGGCTGTAAAGAACCGTTTGATAGCACGTTCGTTCTTCGCCTGGATCGCCTTGGCCGCTTCCAGGTCTAATCGACGGATCTTCGTTTCAAGATTTTCAGCTTGTGGAAATGCCGAAGTAACACCCGCAACAAAAATCAAAACAGGCAAGATCAGGGCTGCCAGCGTTCTCATTCGTGGATCCTCCACATTATGGGCCTAGCGAAAGTTCTCGAGCAGCATCACGTCGAAATCCAATTGGTCTCGCTGGGCCCAGACCATCCAGCGCTCGTCGGCCGAAACCGTCACAACGTTGATCGGCAACAGCCGTGAGGTACCCTCAAGAGGGGTCGGGCGGGACGTTTGGCTCGAGGCGAGTTCGTAGAAATAAAGTGTGTAAGGCTCTCGATCGGCCGAAGGATTCAGTACGTAATAGATGCCACGCCCAGTGACGGACCAGTTGCGGCCGACAGGGGCGTCGATGATCTTCTTCTCCTCCCCGCCGGACACGGCCATGCTCCAGAGTCCGACGTCGTTGCCGCCTTTCGTGAAGTAGAGCGTCTTACCGTCCGGCGACTCCGACGCTATGAAGCCTCCGCCCCGAGTCGCCTGAACGGCTTCGCCGCCGTCCACAGGCGACTTCCAGATCTCGAGCCGTCCGGTCCTCCTCGAAGCGTAATAAACGAAACGCCCATCCGCCGACCAACTGGGCACGACCTCTTCCGCTGTATCTTCAGTAAGCCGCCGGGGAGTTCCGCCGCCGGCGGCGATGATATAGATGTCGGAGTTTCCGCCCGCTCGCGAATCGAAGGCGATCCGTCGCCCGTCCGGGGACCACCGCGGGCTTCCGGTCACGGCCGAAGTGCCGAAATTGGTAAGCTGCACCGCGTTGCCGCCGTCAGCATCGCACACCCAGATCTCGCTGCCGCCTGAACGGTTAGAACTGAATACCACCTTGTCGCCGGCCGGCGAGTAATGAGGGTCGATCTCGGAACGATTCGATGCGTTGAACCTTGCTGCCGGCTCCGCTCGTGACCCTTCCGACCCGCTCAGACCTGAACGCCAGAGGTTGATGTCCGTGCTTATCTGGGCGTAAGCGAGCCGGTTGGCGGCCGACGCGACCGAGAGTTCCGCAACGTTTTCGCCAGCCCCGGCGACCGGGTGCGGCTCTCCTCCTTCCGTCGCGATCGACCAAAGCGTCGAGTTACCGCCGCCACGCTCTGAAGAGAATACGATCCGCTCCCCGTCATTCGTCCAGTCGAAACCACGGATCGCCACGCCGTCCGTTGTCACACGTGTTGGTTCTCCACCCGCAGTCGGTACCACATAGATGTCGCTCGTGCTTGCGTCGCGGCGGCGTAGGATCGCAAGGGATTCGCCGCTCGGAGAGAACGCGACCAGCATGTCGCCGTCATGGTCAGCGGGCGGCGTGGTGACCTTGTGCCGAAGGCCGGTGTCGACATTGACTACGTAAATGCTCCAGGGCTCGGCCTCGGATTGCCGGTCGACGATGGCGAGGCTCTTGCCATCGGGCGACCAATCGACCGCCTCTGCCCGAACGCCGGCTCCAGGCCACCCGAACGTGTCGGCCACCTTCCGCTCGGCACCGCCCAGCGAGGGCACAATATAGAATCCCTTGTCATTTCCGTCCCCGCGAAGGAATGCAATGAACCGCCCGTCCGGGGAGATCGACGGGCTCATGTCGCGGCCCGGGTTCGTCGTCACCCGGACCGGCGACCCGGCGTCCGTGAGTTTTACATAAATGTCGAAGTTGTCGCCCTTATCCCCCGCCCAAACGTACGCGAAGGTCTTCCCATCCGATGACAAAGCCGGTGAACGTTCGACCGTTAGCGAACTCGTGAGCGGCGTCACGCGCAAATTCCCGCCCTCCGGTCCGCCTCGGCCCGGGCGGGACAAATGATATACCCCGAACGACAATCCCCCGATCAGGGCCACCGCGATACCCGCAGCCAGCAATTTCATCCCTACGGACCGTTTCGGCCGTACTGCTTCGTGCTCGTTTGTTCCCTTTTGCGAAATGGCCGGGTCTGAAAGAACCGTGATCGCCCCCTCGTCGGTCCATTTTCCGTGATCGGCGACCGTGGCGCGTGCTTTACCGTGGCTGCCGGAAGGCGTCGCCGGTGGTACGCTGCTTTCCGCCCCCTTCATCGCCTCGAGCATCTCGCGGATCTCGATCGCAACGTCCTTGATCGTTTGATAACGGTCGTCCGGGTCCTTTTGCAGGCAGCGGCGTATGACGCGTTGCAGATCGGGCGGTGCCGCAGGGTTGAACTCCGAGACCGGGAGCGGCTGCGAGTGGAGGACCTTGTACATCGAATCCACAGCCGTCTCCCCGGGGAAAGCCTGCCGTCCACCCGTGGCCGCCTCGTATAGTAGACACCCGAACGCGAAGATATCCGAACGCTGGTCGATCTTCGCCGCGCCGCGGGCCTGCTCGGGTGACATGTACCCGGCGGTGCCCATTATCGTCCCCGGCGTCGAGAGGGCCGCGTGCATCTGGACCGTCTTCGCGTCACTGTGCGAATCGCTTACGGGACCATCGCTCTCGACATGTTTGGCCAACCCGAAGTCCAGCACCTTGGCGTAACCGTCGCGCGAGACGATCACGTTGTCCGGCTTCAAGTCGCGGTGTACGACGCCGGCCGAATGGGCTTTCGAAAGCCCCTCGGCGACCTGTTGCAGATACTTCAGCAGCGTACGAAGCGATTGCCTGTCTTTATGGATCTTGTCGCGCAGCGTGGCCCCGTCGACGTACTCCATCGCGATGAAGTTCACGCCGTCGCTCTCGCCGATCTCGTAAATGTGCGCGATGTGCGGGTGATTAAGGTTTGAGGCCGCCTTCGCTTCCCTGATGAATCGGCCCATCCGATCCGGGTTCTGAGCGAGCTCAACCGGCAATATCTTAACCGCCACCCTCCGTTCAAGCCGTGTGTCCTCCGCAAGGTACACCTCTCCCATCCCGCCCGCGCCCAAACGCCTGACGACACGGTAAGGCCCGAGACTGCGTCCCGGTTCCAACTCGCTTCTTTCGGATGAACCCATCGAACCTGACCAGAGATTTTGACACAGGTTCGCTCTAATGAAAACTTTGTAGTACCACCAAATACGGCGGATTAACGCTATATTTCGACGTGAGTTTCTTGCCCTGGATGACGTTCCGCCCTCCAACCTCCCGGAGCCATGAAAAACTGCATTTTCAGCCTGCCGGATACATCCGTTTCAGAAGCCGGAATCGCGGCCGACCATGTGATCACGGTATTGGCGAAGACCTTTTCCGCCTCTCGAACAAATTCGTGCGGAACACGTCTTTTCTATTGCAATAGCTACCGAATGGATATAGGATTCCACGTCTCGATCAACAAGTTCCGTTCACCCGAACGGCAGGGAGGAGTATATGCTTGAGAAACTCATCGAGGGTCGATACATCGACCTTGACATTAAGACACTTAACACAAAACCGCCCGACGCCCTTGCGAAACCTCCGCATGGAAGTTTCGTCGACAGCACGACCTTGCAGTTGAATATTCAACAGTCGGTTTCCGAGCGCACTGGGCTGTTCTCGAGTACCAAAACGAGCGGTTTTGCGCCCGGCGTGAACAACGCAAAGGTGCATCGGAATTTCAACTGGCTAAAATGGCTACCGCCCTATATCGCGCAGATACCGCTTGGCGGGTTCGATGTATTGACCGGACCGATGAGTGGATGCTGGGTAATTACGTATCGATGGCCGGGAGCGGCCACCGATCCGATATATGTCGGACACCTCGGCACATGCGGGATGAAGGAATGGGATGACGGGATGAAGGCGGGGTGGAACCAGTTTGCCGCGAACAATCCCACCGCGTTGATCTCCGGGTTCCAACCGAACAGAGCGTTCGCCGACGATCTTAATGTCGCCCCCGGTGAGTACACAAATATCTTCGCCCTCGTCACCCCGGAACGCAGATATTATGCGGTGAAGTTGGGGCGGGTCGGCATTCAAGGATCAAAGTATCGTATCGCCAGCGTTAAAGAGGTTGCCCCTACGGTCGGCCCGGCGCTTCAGACCATCTTCGCCTGATATCGTCAGATCCTGACGCAGGTGCCGCGCTTGATGAACTGACCGTCCCCCGCCTTTCCGGCGTGTTCACCGTTCTCGATGATCACGCGCCCGCGCGATAGAACTGTCTCGACCTTGCCTTTCACCTTCCAGCCTTCATAGGTGGAATAATCGACGTTCATGTGCTCGTGATCGACACCAAAGGTATGCTCTCTTTCCGGGTCGAAGATGACGATGTCCGCATCGGAACCGACCGCGATCGTGCCTTTTTTAGGGAACATCCCGAACATCTTTGCTGCCGCGGTCGACGTAAGCTCGACAAAACGGTTAAGCGAGATACGATTCTCAACCACACCGCCGTTATAGATCAGCGACATCCGGTTCTCGACTCCAGGTGCTCCGTTCGGGATCTTCGAGAAATCGTCCCTGCCCAGTTCCTTCTGCTCCTTCATGCAAAACGGGCAATGGTCGGTCGAGATCACCTGCAGATCGTCCATCTTCAGGCCTTTCCAAAGCTCGCCGCAATTGTGCTTCTCGCGTAACGGAGGGGTGAAGACGTATTTCGCCCCGTCCCAACCGTCACCGTAATCATCGATCGAATGGAAAAGATACTGCGGGCAGGTTTCGGCAAACGCCGGGATGCCACGGTCGCGTGCTTCACGGACTTTGTTCAACGCGTCGGCGCTCGAAAGATGAACGATGTAAACCGGCGATTCCGCCATCTCCGCGATCGCGATCGCACGATGAACGCCTTCCGCCTCGGCGATCGTCGGCCGCGAGAGTGCGTGATATTTCGGGGCCGTGCGTCCTTCGGCGAGGAAGCGTTTGATTATCTCGT
The DNA here is from genome assembly GCA_023415725.1 of Acidobacteriota bacterium. Taxonomy (GTDB): domain Bacteria; phylum Acidobacteriota; class Blastocatellia; order Pyrinomonadales; family Pyrinomonadaceae; genus OLB17. The sequence goes on along the minus strand of JAEZJR010000342.1, from coordinate 3,492 downwards.
TGATGACGATGCCGTTCTCCGCGTGCATGCAGATCAGCCCGCCTCGGTTCCCGGCCGCCGACATCGCCCGGTAGATCGTCGCGTCATCGACGAGGAACACGCCCGGGTACGCCATGAACAGTTTGAAGCTGGTGATGCCCTCGTCCATGACGGTGTGCATCTCCTCAACGTTCTTGTCTTCAAAATCGGTCGTGATCAGGTGAAAGCTGTAATCTATCGCGCACTTCCCCTCCGCCTTCGCGTGCCAGTTGTCCACTGCTTGTATCATCGACTCGCCCTTATACTGCACCGCGAAATCGACTATGGTCGTCGTCCCCCCGAACGCCGCCGCCCGTGTCCCCGTAAAGAAATCATCCGACGACTGCGTCCCTCCAAAAGGCAGTTCCATGTGCGTGTGCGGATCTATCCCGCCCGGCAAGACCAGCTTCCCCGATGCATCGATCACCCGTTCCGCCTCCATATCGAGCGACCGCCCGATCACCGAAACGACCTCGTCTTCGATCAGGATATCTGCCTTGTAATCGTCAACTGCGGTCACGATCTGCCCGTTCTTGATCAGCGTTTTCGTCATATTTCTATTTATAAAAGTATCTGTCCGCGGATGGATTTCGATTAACGCATAATACACACGAAAGTAGCAAATATGTAGGCTGAATCACCTTTGACCAGCAAAAACCGGCCGCTGCCCGAAGGTAGCGGCCAGCATCCTTGCTTCCGGGTTACCCAGACGCTATGGAAGGTAACTTAAGCTTCTGCCTGATAGGTCGTTAGGCCGCGACGTACTAAATAGTTCATACGTCGTACCTACGGCTGACAGATTCAACGCAGTCGAGAGATCGGTCTGCCCTGGATTTGCCACTCCACCGCCGGGCGATACGCCGGCCAACCCGTCTACGGCCGCAATCCCTCCGTAGACAACGTCTACCCGCCCGCTCGGCAACAACGTAACGCTGAACGTGTTGGTCGTACTCGCGGCGAATTCGGGTACGTCCCGGAACGTGACGTTCAGCCCGGTCGGTTTCGAATCGACCAAAACGAGACCACTCGCATTCGGACTAAGGTCGTCCCAGAGAGGCGCGATGCGAGGTTGGTCGCTCAACAACTCCGCAATGCTTTCGCTGAAATCGGTGTCACCCGACCCAAACGTGAGATTCCCGTTCGCATTGACGAACACACTGTTGTAAGTCTGCCCGTTGAACGGGAAGCTGAACTGCAGCGGAACCTCGATGCTGTTGTCGTCACCAAGAGAAAGCAGCGTGCCGGTTATCGTTTGAAGATCAAGCACGTACCGTCCTCCTGTGTCGCCCGCCCCCGTCAGGTCAAGATCCGGGTAGGTGGTGACCACCAAATAGTAATCTCCAGTGGCCGTGATAGGAGCTACGAACCTGGACAACAATGCAGCCCCGCTGTCGTCATCTACCGCAACCAGGTTGCCCGACGAATCGAACAATGCCATTAGCGAATCCATCTGGCCGGTCTTTATCTCGGCGAGCAGATTCGTCCCAGCCGTCAGGCGCACCTTGTACCAATCGATATCGCCACCGGTCGGCTCGATCTCGGTGTAATTTTGGATCGGGACCGAGTTGAATGGCACCGCGATCCGTCGTGCCTTCGACGGCGTATTGTTCGGCTCCGCCCAGTTATCGTTGTAGTCGGTGGTACCCGTGAATCTCACGGTCGAGCCGTCCAGATCGAATGGGCTGGCCGCCGTCCATACCTCGTAAACCGCCGGTTGCTTATGCAAATTGATCCGGTCAGTACCGTAGCTTGATAGATCCGCCGCTGGCTCAAACCCGCTGGTGACCACACCTCCACCGCTCACGCCCGCGAGCCCGTCGGCCGCACTGACGTCGCCGTAAGCTATGTCAATGTGGTTCGCATTGCTCTTAAGCGTGATCGAGAAAGTATTGGACCCAGTGTTTGGAAATTCCGGCACGCTATCGTAATGGATGGTAACGGCGTTCTTGGACTCTGTATAAAAAACCGTGCCGCCTGCGGAAGCGTTCAGGTCATCCCAGAGACCGGCAATGCGCGGCGGACCAGAAAGCATCTCTGCTGCAGACTCAGAAAAGTCCGCATTGGGTGCACCGAAAGTGATATTCCCGTTCGCGTTCACAAATACCGAGTTAAAGCTTTGACCAGCGATCGTGAAAGTGAACGGCAGGAATATTTGAACTGATCCGTCATCACCTACCGCCAGCGGAGCGCCAGGGGTAGGCTTATTGAAGATGATGTTGATGTTCGGCGTCTCAACACCTGCACTTACCGCGACCGGTGCGTACTGCGTCGGATCGTCTATGTTTCCGTCGCTCGATTCGTTCGCACCACTGTAGAATTCCTCAGGGCCTGGGAGTGGCGAAAGGGGTACTGTACTGAACCCGCCGTCGAGGATCTCGTCGACGTAAACCGCATAGCTCGCCCCCGGAGTAAGCCCGGTTATCTTGTAAGTCCCCACGATAGGATCGGTTTGACTCGACCCCTCCGTGAAATCGCTGGATATGGCCGAAACCGCGTCATTGAAAGGATCAGCGATGTTCCTCGCGATAACAGTGACACCCGTCAGTTTCGTCGTACCGTTGGGTGCATAGATCGTACCGCTGATGCTGCCGGTCGAGGTCGCGTAGTTAGGTTCTGGATACAATCGTGAAACGGAAGCAATGTCGTCCTTCTCGAGAGTATTCATGCCGATTCCCGGCCCGAAATAGAACGGATACATCGTTTCAACGACATCGTTCGTCAGCGGATTCGGGATCGGGGTGAACGTGTCGTTCGGCGAAGGACCGCTGTTATCGCCGATATAGATCTGGCCATTGACAACCGTGTGCGCAAGATTAGTGTAGTGGCCGAATTCGTGCACCATCACGTCGAGGGCGGCGGTTGCGTCGCCAAATTCAGCGCCGTTAAGGAAGGAGTACCCTTCGTCGATCGTGCATGTCGCGGGGGTTCCCCATTCCGGCCCCGCAAAGCCGAGCACGCCGGAGTTAGGCCCGAACAAGATATTAAAGATCGAGCCATTCGTGTCGAACACGATCGCCGACAATCCGTCCGGAGCAGCCGCATCGAAGTACGGAACGAAGTTCGCTGAGGTCACATCGACCGGCAGCTGCGTTCCCGCGGTGTAGGTAACAGTAGATGTCGGCACGTCCGCCCAGACGTTAAACGCATTCTGCACGGCGGCAACAGCCTGAGCATTGGATAGCGGCCCAAGCTCACCCTGGTCGGGGTTGAATGGAATGTTTGTCCCCCCGTTCGCCCACCTGTATGGCACATTCACCCCGCAATTAGCTAACGGGCCTGCGGCATCGGTTTCCCTTATCGGAAGTTGAGAAACGAGTGCGATCAGGACGATCGCGAGGACGATATTGATCTTTCGTAATGAGAATATCTTCAACATGATCAATTCTTCCCTCCTCTTCGGATCTTCGCCGCCAATTCCTCATAACGCACCGGGCCGTCGAAAATACCCGCATTGTCAAACTCGTTCTTGGCCCA
>JAEZJR010000337.1 GCA_023415725.1 Acidobacteriota bacterium | reverse complement strand
ATATTGCCAGGATAAACTTGATCAACTTCATCACCGCTAAACCTCCAGTTACAGAGATGTACGAAATCCTTATGGCGATGTTCAGCGAAAATTATTCCCTGTCGTATAATCAGGCAGAAACACGACCGGTAGGGAGTGTGCACTGAATGCCTGCGGGCCCCTCAAACTTTGCCAATGACCATTTCAGAGATCGCCGAATCACTATCAGCTTCTTTATCGGGCAACGGAGACAAGCAAGCCACCGACGTGACCCACGATTCCCGCCAGGCCCGGGAAGGCACGCTTTTCGTCGCCATCAAGGGTGCCACCGTCGACGGACACCGCTTCATTCCGGACGTCACCCGTCGAGGGGCAGTCGGCGTAGTCTCTGAATCTGACCCACCTGCGGATTTTGAGGGCGCATGGATAAAAGTAGCCGACGCCCGCGTGGCCTTGGCCAAGGCGGCATCGATCATCAACGGTGAGCCCTCCCATCAACTCGACCTGGTCGGCGTCACGGGCACGAACGGCAAAACGACGACGACCTATCTTTGCTACGCTCTCGCCGAGGCCGCCGGCGTGAAACCCGCGATGCTAACGACCGTTGAATACCGGATCGGTGATCAAAGCGAAGAAGCGGTCCGCACGACTCCCGAGGCTTCCGACACGAACCGTTTTCTTCGCCGTGCGGTTGATGCCGGCTGCGGATTCGCGGCTATGGAAGCATCATCCCAGGCGATCGACTTGCACCGCTGCGATTGGCTGCGATTCCGCGTTGCGGTCTTCACGAACCTCACACAGGACCACCTCGACTACCACGGCACGATGGAGAACTACTTCGACGCAAAGAAGAAACTCTTCGACGGCCGCTTGGGCGAGAAGCCCGGTTCCTGCATCATCAACGTCGACGATGAATGGGGCGTAAAACTTGCAGAGGACTTAAGATCCAACGGTCAGCGGGTCGTGACGATTTCCCAAGATCCGGGCAGCGGCAGTGATCTGGTAGCGGAAAACATTGAGGTGTCATTGCTATCGGGCACGTCATTCACGCTCAAGACCCAACATGGTGAGCGTCAGATCGGCTCGCCGCTTGTCGGTCGCCCGCATGTTTACAACATGCTCTGCGCAACGGCATCGGCTCTGGAACTCGGTTACGGCCTCGACGCCATCGTTCTTGGCCTCGCGAATTGCGTCGGAGCACCCGGCCGCTTCGAACGTGTCCCACACGAAGGTGACTTCGCCGTGGTGGTCGATTACGCCCATACCGACGATGCTCTACTCAATACGCTCCGAACCGCTCGACCGCTTACCGGCGGACGAATCATCACCGTTTTCGGTTGCGGCGGTGACCGTGACAAGACCAAACGCCAACCCATGGGCCGCGTCGCAGGCGAGAACAGCGACATCGTCATCATCACGTCCGACAACCCTCGGACGGAGGACCCGCTGAAAATAATTGAAGAGATCGAGATCGGCGTTAAGGAAACCGGAAAACCTTTTTGGTCCATTTCGGACCGCCGGTTGGCGATCACCGAGGCAATAAAAGAAGCCCGCTCAGGGGATGTCGTGGTCATCGCGGGCAAGGGGCACGAGAATTATCAGATCGTTGGGAACGAGAAGTTCCATTTCGACGACCGCGAGGTCGCCGCAGAAGCCCTAAAACGGCTAGCGGACGCCTAGGCGTCCGCTCCGTTCCTGATCAAATTGTCCAGCACGTCCTGCTGGGCTTGTCCCAGCCCGGCGAATCTCACTGCGAATCCGATGTCGTCCTCGTGGTTCGTCACCAGTCCGGTGAACTGTGCCTTCATCCCGTCCCCGATAGGGATGAAAACGTGGACCGTTTCCCCATCGCTCACCTCGCCTCCCGCCAGCACGAAACAGCCGTCCATATTCAGATCACTGATCGTTCCCTTCGCCCGGCCGTGGCGGCCTTGCCAATGAATTTCCAAAGTGATCCGGTGCCGCTGGGCACTCCTTCTATCTATGGCTCGCGCCGCTCCCTCATTGCTCATCTTGATTCATCCGGCAGATCCTTGCCTTTATTAACCAAGTAATAATAGACCGGTAATCCCAGAAGAATCAGCCCGATGCCGATAAAAGATCGCTCGGGGGAGGTCACCATCGTATTGATCAAGAGCCATCCCGCGACCAGCAGGAACAGCACCGGAACCACCGGGTACCCCCAGGCCTTGTAAGGTCGCTCCGCGTTCGGGTATCTCTTGCGAAATACAAATATCGACGACGTGATCAAAGCGTAGAAGATCCACGAGCCGAAGATCACGTAATCCGTAAGAGTGTCGAACGATCCAGAGAGTGCCAAAATGCTCGCCCACACGCCCTGAAACAACACGCCATTCACCGGGACCTTATTGACCGAGAGCTGCTCGAACGGCTTGAACATCAAACCGTCCTTCGCCATGGCGTACGGGATCCGGGAAGCACTCAAGATCGAAGTGTGCAGGGTCCCCAAAGACGAGAGCATCAACCCGATCGTGAATACGGCAACAGCCGCTCCCGTCGCGACATTCACAAGGTGACCGCCGCCGAAGAACTTACTTGTCACCACCATCGCCACGGACGAATCCTTCGAAACCGAAGCGACCGCCGTCGGATCCAATACCCAATAGTAAGCGAAATGTGCGCCAACATAGAGCATGATGATCAGCATCACGCTGCCGATGATCGCGATCGGGATGTTGCGGTTCGGATCCTTCACCTCGCCCGCGACGAACGAAAGGTTGTCCCAGCCGTCGTAACCCCACAAGGCCCCCAACATCGCGGCCGCGAACCCAGCAAAGAATGAGTATTCAGTCGAGCCAACCGTGACACGCGGATCCACTCCCTCACAAGCCCCGCCGACCGCCGCGAGCGAGAAATTCTCCAGGCTGCCGCCCGCGACGAACAAGAACGCACCCAACCCAACGAAAAGGACCAAACCGATCTTCACGAACGTCAGGAAAGTTGCGATCTGCCCTGTCAATGAAACCGATAGGCAGTTAAGCGTCGTGAAGATCACGATCACCATCACCGCGATGATCTGCAGCGTCGTGATCTCGAACGGGAACCCGAAGATCGTAGTCTCCAATAGCGAGCGCCTCAACGCCCCGCCGAGGTAGTCGTTCACCGCAATGGCAAACACCACTGCGACGCTCGCCTGTGCCCCCGTCCTCGCAATGAACAGCTGCATCCAGCCGAACAGGAAGCTCGAAAGTCTGCCGAACGAATCCCTAAGAAAGACATACGGCCCGCCCGCCTCAGGCTTCATCGCGGTCAACTCCGCATAGGTGAGTGCTCCGGCAAGTGACAATACTCCTGCCGCGACCCACGCCAATATCACCCACATCGGTTCCCCGACGTTACAAGTCATCACACGGGCTTTGAGGAACACGCCTGTGCCGATGACGTTGCCGATAATGACGGAGATCGCCGCCACGAGGCCGAGACCTCGGAGAAGTTGTTTCGAATCGGGATTAAGATCCATAAATGAGAATTACGGGGCGAGAAGAATTGATTTGGACATATTACGCGAAAAGCTGCCCCATAGGAAATAAACTCGGCGCCTGCGGCATGCTAACATCGCACGCGTGCGGAATATCGACCTAAACGCGGACGACCTTGCGGCGGATCTTGTACGCCACTCCTCAGGCCGACGCCTCTGCATCCTCGATAGCTGCGGCGTCAGCCACCTCGGCTCCCGACTGATGCTCGCCGGCATTGACCCGGTGGAAACCATGGAATTTTCGGGTCCTGACACCGATCATGTACTCACCGAATTCGAGGGCTTATTAAAGAAGGGACGTCCTGTTATCTTCACGCTTGGCTACGAACTGGGCCTCGCCCTTGACCGGATTGAGTCTCGACATCCTGCCACCGAACCCTTCATTTACGCCGCAGCCTTCGATTCGCTGGCGGTACACGACTACATCACGGGCGAAACAGTTCTGGCAGGAGACCCGGATGCGGTCGATGAGCTTGAGTCGCTACTTCGGAAACGGGAGTGCCTTTCAGACGCCGGAGCGGCTGCAATAAATACCGCTTCGAATTTCACCCCTGACGAATACGCTGACGCCGTTCAAGCAATCCAGGAACGCATCCGGGCCGGTGACACTTACCAGACCAACCTGACCCGCACAATTAGCGTCGACCTCCCCGATTCCCTAACACCCGGCCAGATATTCCTACGGCTGCGAAAAAAGCATCCCGCACCTTTCGCCGCATATCTCGAAAGGCCAGGCTCCACCGTGATCTCCGCGTCTCCTGAACGCTTCTTCCGCATTTCGGATGGGAAGATCTCGACCTCACCGATCAAAGGCACCCGCCCCCGCGGAGAGACCCCGGAAGAAGACGATCTACTCCGCGATCAACTCCTGAATAGTGCAAAGGACCGGGCCGAAAACACGATGATCGTGGACCTGCTCCGCAACGACCTCGGCCGCGTCTGCGAATTCGGCAGTGTACAGGTCGAGCGCCTCTGTGACCTCGAGGAGCACCCATCACTTTTCCACCTGGTTTCAACTATCAACGGTCGTCTGCGGCCGAACACCACCATCTCCGACGTTATCCGGGCCCTCTTCCCTTGCGGGTCGATCACGGGAGCCCCAAAGATCAGCACTATGCGGATCATCGATGAGATCGAACGCTCCGCCCGGGGCCTCTCGATGGGAGCGATCGGGATCTACATGCCCGCCTCGCTCGGCCTCGGAGAGTTCATCGACACCAGCGTCGCCATCCGCACGATGACCGTCCGCGGCCGCCAAGCTGAATTCAACGTCGGCGGCGGCATCGTGATCGACAGCGACCCGCAAGCGGAATATCAGGAGACCGTGACCAAATCCCTCGCGCTCCTTTCTGCTCTAAGCCTTTGATCCCATCACCGGGAACTTTCCTCCCTTCGCGGCGTCTAACATCCCGGCACCACAACGATTTCCGGAGGACAAACAATGAACGCGCCGAATATTAACGTCACGCCGCTCATCGACGTATTGCTGGTCCTGCTCATCATTTTCATGGTGGTCACACCAGTCAAACCGAGCCGCTTCGAGGCTCGAGTGCCTTCCGAACAAAAGAACGACAACGTCACAGCGCACCCGTACACGATCGTTGTCGCCGTCACCCCAGAGCGCGAGATCCGAATCAACAATGAAGCTCCCGCCGGAACCGTGGCCGACCCTGCCGCCGCCATCGAAAGGTTAAAGGCCGTATTCGCCGCACGTGAGGAGAACTTCGTCGGCGAGCGTACCGTATTTATCAAGGCGCCGCTCAGAATCGACTATGGCAGCGTCGCAAAGGTCGTAGACGCCGTGAAGACCGCCGGAGCCAAACCGGTCAGCTTGCAGATCGACCGGTTAGATTGAGTGAAGCGCGGTCAAATTTTGTGTTAACATGGGCTACGGCGTGCCAGCCTCTTCCGGCACGCCGGCATCCAGCTCCCCGGCAGACCCAGATCGCAGGATGGCGAACTACTACGAGGTATTAAAAGTTTCCCCCAAGGCGACCAGAGCGGAGATCAAATCCGCCTACCGACGCCTCGCCCGGAAACTGCACCCCGATAAGAATAACGGCTCGTCCGAGACCGCCATAGCCTTCGCCAAGATCGCCGAGGCATACGAGGTCCTCTACGACCCCGCGGAAAGAGCCCGCTACGACAAGCAGCTTCTCCATCTCAGCTACGAACGATCTGGCCACTCCGATTCCGTCTTTGCCTCATCCAATTCGCACGCCCGCCGCTGGCGGCAGATGGTGTATGAGCACCGGTATAACGAGATCATCAACAGGATGATCCTGGAGGAACGCCGCGAGTCGCTTGCCCTGCAAAAGGTCATTTTCCCAACGGTCGCTCTTTTCGTCTCCTGCCTCGCGGTGGCGATGCTGAAACCGCAATTCTTCGAAACTTCACCGACCATCGGCAAGATAGTTCTCGTTTCCCTTTTCATCGGCGGGGTGATCCACGTGATCGGCCGCATCCGCGAAGCTTTCGAGCGTTTCACCTACAACGAGAGCGAACTGCACGAATCGATCCTCGACGACCAGGAGCGCAAGGTAAAGCCCTTTTCTCGGCTATTCGCCGGCAGCTTCCTGATCGCCGGGATGCTTTTCAGCTTCGCACTGGGGCTGTTGATCGGAAGCTATATAGATCTGTCAAACGTCTCCGTGGCTGCGATCTTCTCCCGGGGCCTTCGGCTCGAGTACATCTTTTACCCTCCGATATTCGTCTGGATCGTGGACGCGATGCACAGCCTCGTGCTTCGCGTGGATGTCTGAACCTCGCTTGACTTTGCTTCCCCGCCTCGCTATTATTTGAAGTTTCCGCCCATTAGGGTGAAATTGCTTTTAAACTTAGAGAGAAATGGCAAATCATAAATCAGCCGAAAAACGGGTCCGTCAGAACGTCAAGCGCAACGCGATCAACCGCGCCAACCGCAGCAAAGTACGCACGCAGATCAAGAAGCTTCGTACCGCCATTGGCCAAAGCGACAAGGCCGTCAGCACCGAACTTCTGAACCCGACCGTCTCGCTCATCGACAAGATGGTCAACAAAGGCATCATTCACAGGAACACCGCGGCCAGGTACAAGTCCCGCTTGACCAAGCACGTCTCAGAACTGGCGTAAGCGAGCTAAGAATTTTTCTCCTTCACTGAGCGGAAACGGGCCGAGCATCCCGTTTCCGCTATTTTTATGGAACCCCGGCACCCTGCCGGGGAATTTCCGTCTCGTTCTGCTACAATTCGGTGCCGATGGCCACCCGCCGCAGCTACAAATATTACGAACTCCTAATGGCCGCGTTCGTCACGGTCCTGCTCTGTTCGAATCTGATCGGTGTCCACAAAGTTTCCTACATAAACCTGCCGTTCTACGGTGAATACATTTACGGCGCCGGTGTTCTCTTCTTCCCGATCAGCTACCTCTTCGGCGACATCCTCACCGAGGTTTACGGTTATGCACGCTCGCGCAAGGTGATCTGGGCGGGTTTCGGTGCTCTTATCTTCGCCTCGGTGATGTCGTTCGTTATCACCTCGCTCCCGGACGCCCCCACGATGTCCCCTGAACAGCGTTCCGCGATCAACACCATATTTGGCCAAACCCCGAGGATCGTCGCGGCATCGTTGCTGGCGTTCTGGATGGGTGAATTTGTAAATTCGTTCGTGCTCGCGAAACTGAAGGTGTGGAGCGAGGGGAAATTTCTCTGGGTACGAACGATCGGCTCTACCATCATGGGTGAGATCGCCGACTCGCTCATCTTCTACCCGGTCGCTTTCTTCGGCGTCTGGTCGAACGAACAACTTATC